>NZ_BDLR01000004.1:0-141357 GCF_002049395.1 Carboxydocella sp. JDF658
CCGGTAAACCTCCTCCAAAAAAGGCATCCCTGTAACCGTTGATTTCTATTACTTCTAACCCACAGCTTTGCAATTTTGCAGCCACTTTACCCGCCGCTGCCCCAAACATGGGGTCAAGAACGATCTTCCCTTTAATCCGGCAAATCTGGTTAAAATCAATGATTGTATCTATATGTTCCCAGTATTTGTCCCAGATATCAACGGAATGCACCAGTTCCGGTTTTGGCAGCTGATGATTTACACCACCGGCTATTACCTTGCCAATTTTTTCTTCCAGTTGAGCGGTAATCTCCGGACTGGCTGGCCCCGCATATTCCGGAATAAATTTAATCCCGTTATACTGGGGCGGGTTATGGCTGGCAGTCAACATAATTGCTCCGGCAGTATTCAAAGCCCGAATGGCATAAGCTGTAACCGGTGTCGGAGTGGGCCCCTGCAACCGGTAGACAGGAATGCCATTAGCCGTTAACACCGCCTGCACCTGATCAGCAAACTGTTCCGCCAGGAAACGGGTATCATGGCCTAATACTATCCCTTTCTGTGCTTTTTCCGTTTCCAGCAGATAGTCAGCAATACCCTGGGCGACAATGGCTACATTGGCAAAAGTAAAATCAGCAGCCATAATAGCCCGCCAGCCATCAGTCCCAAAACGAATGCTCATTTACATCCCTCCCAAACAATTCCTCTCCTAATTTATCTCTTTTTCCTCTCCTTTATGCGCCTGATTTGATACCTGATATCAAGATCCACCGCCAGCTTGACACCCTTACACATTTGCACTAGCCGGGAAGTAGTCCTTTCACCGATATATTTATCCAGTTCCGGCAAAGTAAAATTGGTAGTAACCACTGTCGGTAAATGATTGAGAAGGCGGTAATTAATAATAGAATATAGTTTATTCCGTACCCATTCGGAATAGTTATGGGCCCCCAGGTCATCCAAAATGAGAATCTCAGCTTGCTTGGCCTGAATCATGATTTTGCTTTCCCCGTTCTCATCATCATAGAAAGTGGCTTTAATATCATCCAGCAGCTCCGGCACAATTAGAAATACTACATTTTTGCCTTGCCTGATTAAGTCCCTGGCAATACAGGCTGCCAGCAGAGTTTTGCCACTTCCCACGGGACCATATATCACCAGGCCATCGCCAGCGCATCCCTGGACAACCTGGTTAACAAAATCGCGGGCACTACTAAGAGCCTGTTCAGCCAGCTGGCGATAGGCCAGTTTGCTACCAGGCTCAATCTTATCACTGCGATAAAAACTCAGGTCAAAATTTTCCCAGTCCGCTTCCGCTAAAAAGCGAAACAGGTGGTCCTGACGTTCTTTCTGGAAACCAGTACAATCACAGACCTTTCCAGTTGAATCATCCAGTAAAATGATGCCCCTATCCTGACAGAGTTCACATTTATACTTTATTTCTTTCGGTTGCTTGTTTTTATTAATATAGGCACCCAGTTCCCTTATCCTTTTCTGCAAAATCGAGCCCACAGGTTCCATTCCCGTCCCTCCTTAGGTCCAGACCTGTTCATATTTGCTATCTGGAGCCGGTTCAACCGGTTTTTCTTTGCGGATACGTTCTTTACCTCCCAGTTTTTGTCTGGCGATTTGTTCTTCAAACGCCTTGACTTTAGCCAGGCTATCCAGGCCGCGATTGCGCCAGTCAAGCAGGATTTTATCAATATATTTCAGGTTGCGTACCCCGCGTAAAATCCCGCGTTTTAATGCCTCTACCACCAGATCCTGTTCGTAGCCCTCGGTTATTACCCAGTTGGCAATCTGATCCATTTCCATGGCCGAAAGGGGTCTACCAAATTCCTGTTCAAATAAACGTCCTAAGGCTACCAGATCCTGTTTCTGATCCTCCAGCAGTTTTTGCTTAATCGCTGCCAGTTCCTGTTTTCTTTCAATGGCCCAAATACTAACCAGGGCCTGATAAAGCGGCTCTAGAGAATATTCTTCTTCCAGTGCCTGCCTGGCAACAATAAATTTGGGTTTAATGCTCAGCAACTTTTTTTCGATCAACGTGGCCAGCGTCTGCTGAACGGTAGTCTCCGATAGCCCCGAAAGCTCAGACAGCTCCTGGGATGTCGGAAAAAAATTTTGCTGCTGTCGAAAATAAAGCAGCAAAGTAATTACCAGAAATTGCTCGGGAGTTATATCCAGTGGTCCTAAGCCTTTCAATAAAAGGGCAGGAATACTGATGTTGCCATTGCCAGTCAACTCCGCTGCAAAACTGGCGGTAATATTGATGTCCATTTACCCTCACCCTACCATAAAACTTTCGTTATAAATGTGGTTTTTTCCAGACCTAAATCAAGTTGATAGCTGGCCGCCAGCTTTTGTTTGTTTTTGTCATAACAAACCTTAATAATGGGGCGAGTGGCCACATTCTTCTCTACATTAACCACAATTCCAATTTCCCCACTGCTCAACTGCACTACCGTCCCCAGAGGATATACCGGAATAAACTGGATAAAAGCCTTTACTGCCCGGGCATCAAAATAAAGATTTCCGCCACCGTACAAAAATTCAATAGCTTCATGGGGTAAACAACGCATCTTACCCCCTAAAGGACCGGTATAGGTATCAAAAACATCGGCAACCATTATAATTCGAGAAAATAAGTCAATTTTTTCTCCTTTTAGATGCTGAGGAAAACCGCTGCCATCCCAGCGTTCATGATGGTACAAAGCCACCCTGGCAATCGCTGGCGAAAACCCTTCTTCTCTAAGTATTTTATAGCCAATATTGGTATGCTCTGCACAGACTGGATTTACTTGTAAGGGATTTTCCAGATCTTGTTGTAACAGTTCCGGCTCCATCCTGGTACGCCCAATATCATGAAGCAAGGCCGCTGTAACCATTTCTTCCATCATTTCAGGGGTCAGATGCATCCCTACCCCTACCAGGGCGGAAAAAACCGCCACATTGATGGAATGCTGTAAAGTAAAATCATCGATGGCTCTTAAATCAAGATAAAACTTACTGACTTTTTCATTCTTGATGACTTTTTCCAGGTAATAGCGCGCATTTTGATAGATCCCTTCTATATTTTCCCGCTCTTGATAAAGTCGTACCGGTATATATTTATCCAGCACCCCTTGTGCCATCTGTAAAACTTTATCAACCAGGACTTCTCCTGCTTCTGTGATCAATGTGCCCGGGGAGCAAATAGCCACCTGGGAGAGCGCCATATTCTGAAGCCGATTAATCAAACTTTCAGTTAATACCGTACCTTCAGCTACCAGAATCATACCATTGTCTCCTAGTATGCTTTCAGCCATGATCATTCCAGGCTGCAAGTCTCTGACTGCAATTTTTTCCATCGCTACGCTCCCCCTCTCCAACCTACTAAAACTAATTCGTCACCACTTGAATAAATTCCTGCCACTTTTCCCGCAAATTAAAAGACGAAGCACACAGGCTTCGTCTAACCAGCAATCTTGATGGCTGTAATCAGTTCTTTTTCAATAATTTCCACATCTAACAGGCACCGTTTGGTGATTTCCGGATCTTCTATGGTTTTTAGGATATCCTTGGTTTCATCCAGATAGTATTGTAAAATGCGCACCAGCAGATTGATCAGAGCAGCATCTTCACATTCAACCGCAAACCGTTCCCCTTCCACCGGGTTTTTCACGGCTGGATTTATAACTTCTTTGATTATTTTCTGCTCAGCCAGAATTTTTGCGATTTCTTCCTGATCATGAGTGGAATTAAGAATTTTATCGGAGTGCTGCAAGTAATGCCAGACGGCACTGGCCAGAATATACGGCAAATGTTCGCCACTCTTGCTGAAAATAATCCGCATGTTGTTTCCTCCTTATTCGCCCAAGTTAGGTACAGCAACCCCCTTTGTTTAGCTATATTATAAAAGATTACCCTGGAAAAAGCAAGGGACCCTCACCCTTTATCTTGCAGCCAGGTCAGTTAGCAACTGCCCTACAACCGCCCTGGCCTGTGCTATGCTGTCACTGATACTTTTCGGTCCCTGACAGGTGCCACAGACATAAATCCCTTTTTTCGAGCTCTGGTAATTTCCTGGCTCCAGATTGGCCAGAAAACCAAACCGGTTCTGTTCAATCCCCAGGGTTTGGGCCAGTTCAGTCAGCTCATTTTCAGGAGTAATAGCAGTAGATAATACCAGCAAATCAAATTGCTCGCTTTCTACTCTTCCGGACAGGGAATCAGTATAACGTACTGTCACCTTTTCATAAGGGAAGGAAAATACTTTAGCAGGAATGCCCCGGACCAGTTTAATCTGAGCTACTTCCTCAATTTCCTTCAGGTACTTGTCAAAACTGCGGCCAAAAGTTTGAATATCCATGTAAAAAACTGCGATCTCAGAATCTGGAAGCTCATGCTTGATCTTGCGGGCCAAACGCAGAGCATACATGCAGCAAACCTGAGAACAATATTCATTGCCTAAAGCCAGATCCCTGCTGCCTACGCATTGAACAAACCCGATTTTCTGCACTCCGGGATAGGCTTTGACAAACTTCCCTTCCCTGGCCAGAGCCTGTTCCAGCTCCAGAGCCGAAATCACTCCCCGCTGCCAGCCTAAGCCCAGCTCACCCCGCTTTTCAGGAGCCAGAGGAGAGAATCCGGCTGCTACGATAATTCCGGCTACCTGGATTTCCACTTCCCCGGCCGGAGTCTTGAGTTGCACCTGGTAGTTGCCAGGTTGTCCCCCGCAGCGGCTGACACGGCTATGCAGATAGACCTTAATTCCTTCTTCAGCCTCCACTGCTGCTCTGGCCTGCAAGACCAGACAGGCAGAACATTTAGCACAGTTGTTTGTCGCTTTGCAGGCATAGGTGGCCGCCTTACCGCCCAGGACCCCATCCTTTTCTACCAGATGAACGGTAAAACCATTTTTAGCTGCCGCCTGGGCAGCTGTCAGACCGGCAATACCGCTTCCTATCACCAGCAAGTTATTGTTACTCACTTTACTCCCTCCTTGCCGGCTCTAAATAGTCGGGCGCGGCAAAAGTCCTGCCCTCTCCACAATGGTCGGAATAATCTCTTCCCAGGCGACCGCCATAATGTGTACCCCGGCAATTCCCTTCATATTGCGTAAATACTTAATCTGCTCAACCACCAGATTAACAGCTTCTTCCTTTACATCCTCCGCCTTTTCCAGGCGCTGACAGATTTCCTCCGAAACCATCATCCCTGCCACATTTTTCTGCATATATCTGGCCGCCTTGGCAGACTTAATCGGCATTACGCCGGCCAGAATATAGGCCCTTTCATGTAATCCCCGTTCTCGTACCAGCTCCATCCAGCGCTCAAACCGTTCCATATCCAGAATACACTGGGTTTGGACAAAATCGGCACCGGCATTGATTTTTTTCTCCAGACGGGTTACCCGAAATTCAAAGGGGTCAGCAAAGGGGTTAGCTGCACAGCCAAGGAAGAACTTGGGAGGCTCGCTTTTCATCTGTTCCCCGCACTGGAAATAGCCTTTACGCATTCCATCCAGAGTCTGTAAAAGCTGAATGGAATCCAGATCCCAGACGTTCTTGGCCATGGGGTGATTACCAAAACGCTGATGGTCACCGGACAGACAAAGAATATTCTTTATCCCTAGAGCTGCCGCCCCCAGGGCGTCTGACTGCAATCCGATGCGGTTCCGATCCCGGCAGGTCATCTGGATAATGGGCTCAATTCCCATATCAACCAGGATTTTGCCGGCAGCTATAGAAGACATCCGTACGATCGCCGTCTGGTTATCTGTTAAATTGAAAGCATCAGCGGCATTGCGTAAGTGCTCTCCGTGTTTTTTGATTACATTGGCATCACAGCTTTTCGGTGGCCCAATCTCACCGGAAACCACAAACTCGCCCCTGCGTAACAGTTGTTCCAGTTTACTCCCCGCTTTCAAGGTACAGTTCCTCCCTTACCAGTTTTCTCGGCCCTCCATCCCGGGCTGTAGTCCAGTCTTTCGGTGGCTGAATTTCCAGCAAGCGCTCCACCAGACCCAGGCGCTGTAAACGGTCATGGATAAGCTGCCAGCCACAATCAATATCTTTGGAGATTTCGCATTTACCGTTTTGGGAACCGCCACAGGGACCATTGAGCAGGTTTTTGGAACAACGGGCGATAGGACAAACTCCTCCGGTAATGCTGAGTACGCAATTGCCACAACCCAGACATCTTTCCGCCCATTCCCCTACTTTGAGGTTAATGCCCATAAACTTGGTATTCAGGGCCGGATGCACCCTTACCGCCGGGAATCGTTCTGCAACCCCCTGCACCCCTACACCACAGGCAGTGGAAAGGATAGCCTCAACTTCCGGTACCATTTCCCTGACCTGGTCTATAAATTCATAATCGCATTGTCTTTCTACCGTAGCCTCTAAAACTTCTAAAGGTTGCCCGTTTTCCTGCCGGGCCAGGCGTAGCTGTTCTGCCAGTATACCTACTTCCTTTTCACCACCGGCCAGGCAGACAGTCACACAGCCCCGGCAACCCAGTAATAAAATCTTTTTATAATTGGAGACAGACTGTAAGATCTCTTCCAATGGTTTACGATCAGCTACTATCATTTATTTACCACCTTCCCCGGCTTATCCCCTAAGGCTGCCAAACGTTGAGCAAAAGCCAGTATTTCTTCCGCAAGTTGAGGGCCCATATTAGCTGCCAGATTGACAAAAGCCATTCTTTCCGCATTTACGCCCATAGAGGCCAGCATCTTGGCCACTCCCTGCCAGCGCTGTTCTGCCCGGTTATTACCCCGAAGGAACTTGCAGTTCTCTTTCTGGCAGGCCAGCACCATTACCCCATCAGCTGCTGCCAGGCTCTTATAGAGGTAAAGCACATCCAGCCTCCCTGAACAGGGTAGTTTGATAGCTTTGACCTTCAGTTGGGAGGACAAATTGGGTCGGGCCGACTGATAGGCCAGCCAACCGGAATTTTCACAGCAAAATGCAATTATCCTGGCCATCAGTTTACCGCCTCCTTTAACTGTCCCAGAATTTCCTGGTCCTCATAGCCTGGCATGGTAATGGCCTTACCTGGACATTCAGCCGCACAGATTCCACACCTTCTGCAGGCAATAGGATTCATATAAGCCACCGAACCATACAGGTTGTTATAGCTGGCATAATCATGTTTAATTTCAATGGCACCATGCGGGCAACAGCGATAACAGGTTAGGCAAACAACACACTTTGCCGCCTCTACTCTGGGATAGTTTGCTATTACTTCCACTTCAGCAGCAGGCAGCTTTTGCTGAATTTCCCCCGCAACCAGAGCCGCATCCATCAAAATCGCCTGGTAAGTGCTGGGAGCATGGGTATTTCCAACTACATATATACCTTCCCGGGAAGTGAACTGTGGACCAATATGAACATTATCTTCACCCCGGAAATCATAGGCATCCAGCCTAATACGGAAAATCTGTCCTAAAACCCTGGCATCCTCGTTGGGCACAATCTCTTCCGGAATAATCAGCCAGTCAGCCGCCACCTTGAAGCTATTCCCTGTAGTCTGCAGGAAGGGATCCTGATAGGCTACCTCGATCTTATCCCCCTGCTTAATAATTTGCACATCCTTTTCATAACGGTAAAAATTTACTCCCGCTGCCCTGGCCCGGCCAAATAACTCTTCCAGTCCTTCCTGGGCCACCTTCATGTTTTTGGTAAATACATGCACATCTTTGTGATAGGTCTCCCGCAAAAGAAGGGCATTTTTCAAGGTGGAAATATAGGGCATATAGAAATTTTCCGTAGTTTTGCCCAGGATGAAAACATAGGTCTGCCCCTTGACCTCTGTCTGTTTTATGGCCTTTTCCAGGCCCAGCAGCCCTAAAACCCGGTCATTCATTCCCAAACCACCATATTTGGCCGGGCAGAGTACCGTCTGGAGGCCAATGGCAATTACAACAGCCCCGGCATTAATGGCCTGCTGACCCTGAGGCCCGGAAATCAGTACCCGGAAATTTCCTGCTACACCAAAACAGTCAACTACCTGGCTCTGCAGGAAAACAGCCACATCACTATCAGTAAGTAATTGTTTTTTTAATTTTTCAACAATTTCAGCTGGTTTTTCCCTGGTTTCTACCAGTGAAGCCAGTTCGGCAAAAACCCCTCCCAGCTGATCGCTTTTTTCCACTAAAAATACCCGGTGGCCAAGGCGTCTAAGCGCAGCAGCAGTTTCCATGCCGGAAATGCCCCCGCCAATGATTACCACATCCTGATTAACCGCAATCTTTTCCCTCATCCCTCCGACACACCTCAATTCCTTCTAACCTCAAGTTGAACCATAGAGGTAGAGAGCTTCCCGGGGATGGGAAGCTCTCATCAACCACCCGCCTCTTAGCGCTGGCGGAATATTTTCAGGTAAGAATCACAGTAAATGGTCTGGTTCAACAGAATGCTGGCAGTAGCTGCTGCATCCACCAGGTCATTATCATTGGCATCCATGATGGCGGAATCCAGGCCGGCAGCCATGGCCATGACCAGGAAAGTACGGTTTATCAAGGGCCGGTTGGGGCTCTTCTGGGACACATTGGACAGGCCTATAGTAGTCCGCGGTGCGGGACTGGCCAGCATCTTGATTTGACGCAAGGTTTCCAGCACTTCCGGCACATGGTCCTGAGCCACATTCACCGGCAGAATGAGGGGGTCTATATAGAGGTCAGTCATAGGAATGCCATAAGCATCAGCATTGACCACCAGTTCTCCGGCAAGAGCGATTCGGGACTCAGCATCCTTGGGTACACCTTTTTCATTCATGGCCAAACAGATAATAGCTGCTTCAAACTGCTTGGCCAGCGGGAACAGGGCATCCATTTTCGCCTGTTCAGCGGTGGTTGAGTTGATCATGGCTTTGCCTTTGGCAGCCTTTAAGCCAGCCTCAATAGCCAGTACGGAAGTAGAGTCGATAGCAACCGGCAAATCAACCACACTCTGGGCAGTTTTTACCATCCAGGCCATGATTTCTGCCTGTTCTTCCTGACTGGCAATGGGTCCGGTGTTGATATCCAGCCAGTGGGCGCCCCCTTCGTACTGCTTGATGGCCCACATTTCAATGGGTTTGGGGTCCCGTTCAGCAACAGCCTGCCGAATATCCTTGAACAAACCATTAATTCTTTCACCGATAATTTCAAACATTCAGTAAACCTCCCTTTTTCTCCCGGCCCAAGGCCTTTCTTTTAGTATTGTGCACCCTTGCTGATAGCAGCAACATGGTCCTTAAACTGTTTCAGGGAATCAGGATGCCGCATGAGGAAGAGATGCCCCCCTGCCTGAAGCAGTGTGGTAGCGGTCATAACTTCCCACAGGATAGCCCGGGTATATTGTCCGCCCCAATCATAACCTTCAGGAGAACCTTCATCCTTGGCTTCCTTGGCCTTCCAGGATTCCTGACCAACAAAGCAGATGATGGGCATGGCCAGCATCTTGTCACCGGTCAGAGCACCCAAACGGGCCCGTTCCATAATGGAGTAAGCATATTCAATACCATAGCCCAGAGCACCGATCAATGGGTCTATAACAATCCGGTCAGAAGGCAGATTCATTTCTGTAATCAGAATGTTCAGCTGCTTGGCCAGGTTAATGTCCAGCGGAGATGAAGCAATTACAGAATGACCATTAACCAGGGCAGTAGCTACGATGGAATTGTAGTTTTCCTGAGTGGCGCAGCCAATCAGGCAGTTTTTGCCTTGCAGCACTTCCCCCACAGTGGGGAAAATTTCTGCGTCCTTTTCTTCAACCCCACAGCCCAGGACAATCAAGGGTACATCGATAGCATCTGCAACCGCCTTGGCAGTTCTGGCTACATCTTCAGCGCTGGCATTGCCTTTGTCAGGATGCGCGCTATCCAGGCGCAATGCCACCGCATCAGCACCAAATTCAACGGCCTTTTTCGCCCAGGCCACGGGATCAGACAGTACATCTCCCCAGGCGTTCTTCAGGATTTCCGGCCAATCTTCCGGATAGACATCAGATACTTCCAGTGCAACTACCGGAGCATTAGGAACTTGCCCTTCAAAAGTCAGATAGGGTAAGGTGGAGTCTCCACCAACTTTAACTGCTTTAGGCCCTTCGCCGATAGTGACTTCCGCGACTTTGGAAGTCCAGCGTTCTTTCAGGATGGTAACAGCCATTTCACCCGCTCCTTTCGGATTTATTTATGTTTCTGCTCAATAGAAGGGAATAAAGACAAATCAGTGTGTGGCAAAAATAGCGCCGAAACGAATTCATCCATAAAAGTATTACCCACACTTAATTCCAGATAAGTCATCTTAGCTGCAATCTCGTCGACTTTGGCTCGAGCCGCCTGGGAAGTGAGGGCCAGGCAGGCTCCTTTCAAGGAGCTATTGCCGATGAACCTGTACTTTTCTTCCGGTAAATCCGGCAGGAGGCCGATGGTAACCGCATCTTTTATGTTGAGATAGTTACCAAAGCCACCAGCGATCAGAATTCGATCTACCGCTTCTAATGGCAGATCTACCATTCCCAGCATTACCCGAATACCGGCGAAAATCGCTCCTTTAGAACGAATGAGGTTCTTTATATCTGCTTCCGAAATGGTTATATCTTGTTCTATCCCACTATCCTCTGCCCATGCTAAAACAAATTCCGGTCCTTCTTCTCCCTGTCTTACCCGCGGATGTTTTAGATTGGCAAACTTGCCAGTCCGGTCAATAATTCCGGCATCCCGCAGGCGGGCAATGCAGTCAATCAATCCTGAGCCGCAAATACCCACGGGCTTGCCATTGCCGATGGTCTTCAATTTTACCTTCCCGTCACTACCGATTTCGACCCGCTCGATTGCTCCGTACATTGCCCGCATACCAAACTTGATACCGCCTCCCTCAAAAGCCGGACCTGCGGAACAGGAACAGGCAATCAGCCAATCCTCATTTCCCAGCACCATTTCGCCATTGGTACCGATATCAATCAGGAGGGTTAATTCCTGTTGTTCAGCCATGCCTGTGTACAGCACACCGGAAGTTATATCGCCACCGACATAACTGGCTATACTGGGCAATGCATGAACCCAGGCTTCCGGATCAACCAGTAAATCCAGCTCCTTGGCTCGGATAGGCGGTACAAAATTGATGGTGGGGATATATGGTTCCAATCTGATATAATTGGGGTCAATGCCCAGCAATAAATGGGTCATGGTAGTGTTGCCAGCACATACGACCGCTTTGATTTCCGTAGGGCTTATGCCGTTTTTCCGGCACAATCCCTGTACCAGTTCATTAATCGTTGACCGAACTGCTTCTTTTAGCTCCTCCAGTCCGCCGTTGACTTCAACCGCATGCACAATTCGACTGATTACATCATCGCCGAACTTGGCCTGACGATTATACGTTCCTCTAACATCTAACCTCTCGCCGGTGATGAGGTTGATTAGCTGTACTACTACCGTGGTAGTACCAATGTCAACGGCAATTCCGTACAGAGGAGAATTATTCTGTCCCGGAGATATGTCAACCACTTCCGTTACCCCGGCTCCTAAAGCCAGAGTCACCGTTACCTCCCAATTCCCCTCCCGTAATGCCTGGGCTAATTGAGCCAGGGCTGACAAACGGATCTGGATGTTGCTATTTTCAGTCTGCTTGCGCAGTAGTGTCAGCAGGCGGCTCCAGTCATCTGTATTGTCTGTCAAGCTTGGAGGTGAAAGCTTAACCGTTTGCCGCCAAATCAGCCCAGGTCCAGACCATCTTTTTTCATCTATTTCCTGCTCGGTCAGGGTACCAGCCCTTTTTTCATCAGATGTCAACACCTGATGTTCTGCCAGACGGCTTTCCAGAGGAATTTCAACAACTATGTTATCTTGAACTTTAGCCTGGCAGGCTAATACCCAACCCTCATTCAGTTTCTGTGGTGAGAGATTGGCTGTTGCCCCCCGTTCCACTTTACCGGACTGGACAATCACCGCACAACGACCACAGGTCCCCTGACCGCCACAGGTGCTTTTAATGGCCAGGCCTGCCTTCTGAGCGGCTTTCCAGATGGTAGTGCCCGCTTCGACTTGTACTTCAACGCCGTCAGGCAGAAAGTAGACACGATGCAGGTCCATGTTTTATTTCATCTCCTAATTCCAGCGCTGTTTCAAGAAAGAAGGTATACCGGAGGATTCCCGCGGACCGACGATAACTTCAAATCCGGACAATTCCGCCAGCTTACCGGAGAGAACGGCAACGTGCCCAGGAATGATAATCTTGTTATGGTTGATCTTGTCCTTAATGCCCAGGTTTTTCAGATCTTCGGCAATCTTTTCAGGTGAGTATTTGCCTGCCGCCCAGGCTGTCAACACGGAGATCCCATCTGTATCAATGGGTATTACATAAGCAGGTACCCGGGAAGCTTCCACATCACCGGCTACGCAGAAATAAGTAAGCGAGAAGTTAGTGGTGATGAAGACAGGAGCATCCGGACCAGGATTGCCAATTTCATAGATTTTAGCTTCTACCGCAATCGGCTTCTGCGGGTCAGTGTAAATGTTCAGCCGCAGAGTGATCAGCGGTAATACCACAGCCGGATCGGCACTGCTGATAACCACAATACCGGCATATTTTGCAATATATACTCCCGCATCGATGGCTTCCTGCAAGGGGTTCTCAGGATTGCTGGCAAAGGCAATCGCCGGATAGCCAAAAGGACGGAACTTTTCTTTCAGGGCCTTACGGCGGATCTGGGTCAGATCACCAAGAGCCTGAGCTACTTCCCTGGCGCCGGAGTCGATGACCAGTTCTTTCCATCCAAGAGCAGTTACCTTTTCTACCAGTTCAGCCAGTTCATTCAGGTTACTGCCTTTTACAGCCAACGGCACTTGATATTTCTTGGCCAGTTCAGTCATCGCTTCATAGTTTTCAGCAGTAGCAGCATAAACCAGGGGCTTGCCAGCTGCAGCTACTTCCAGGGCCTGGCCCATAGCATTAACGTCAGAAGAAATCAGAATCAGCGGGTACTTGGTTGCGCCCTGAACGGCTTTAACAGCTTCTACGAATTTGCCGGCATCACCAGAGCGGTTCACTACAGCCACCAGATCCACTTCGTGAATCTGACCAACCCGGTCAAAGACCAGCTTGTTGATAGCATCCACTTTCGCTGCAATTTCTTCAGCACTCATGTCATCGTAGACTTCAATAGCAATGCCAGTGGGATGTTCGAACCGCTTATCATGACGGAACAGGACAGTTTCATTACCAATGGACAGTTCCTTTTCACCGGTTCCGATTTTAACCAGAGCGATAGGAGGAGCAGAAGCTGCACCCAGGAATTCTTTAGCAGCATCACTTACATAGGGACATGCTTCCAGGGAAGCTTTACCAGCGGCCAGCTGCATAGCAAAGGCCAAACATGTCGGTTGCCCACATTCTTTACAATTCTTTTTAGGCAACTGTTTGTAAATCTCCAGACCGGTTAATGCCATTCTCTAAACCCCTTTCCAATCTTTATTTTAATGGAGTCAGGAGAGGTCTATCCCCCTCCCGACCCCAAACAATCTTTGACTTAGAACAGCGGATCCATGGTCAGGGCCGGATGGCCTTTTTCTTCCAGGAAGGGCAGGATTTCATCCGGGGTGGTACCCACTGTTTCGTCAGCGATCTTGTCAACAAAGTCTCGGCCCAGCCCCAGTTCTTCAGCCCTTTCAGCCAGCTGCTCTCTCATCTGTTCCTTCAATTCTTTGGGCATCCAAACAATCCGGGCCAATCCGCCATCTGCAGGAATGAATTTCTTGGAAAGCATATAGGACTTACCAATCCCCATGAAACCAGGCAACTGAGCGCCACCACCGCAGGTACCTGCCAGGGTGGAGAAGGTCATACCACAAGGAGTTTCCCCGGCATGCTCCCGGTTAACCACCATGATACCATTCAACTCAGGCACAATGGCCAGAATGGCTTCAAAGCAACCACAGGAAGTCATGGGGTATTCCATAATGGTATAGAAGTTAACATGCTCAATTGTGCGCTGGGAGTTGTTGAAAATAAACTCATCGAAAGACTTCCAGCGACCTTTAATCGGGTCTTCACACTCACCCTTGGGAATGGGCTGGTTAGCACCATGGGGGTTAATCTCATAGGCAGCCTTGGCATCCAGCCAGCTAACCGCACCACAGAGACCAACCCGTTCGGGAGCAACCACGCAAACGTGGGTAGGAGCAAAGGACTGACACAGAGTACAGCTGTAGAAGGTATCTACACCTTCGTCGGTCAGCTCCCGCAAGCGAGCATCCCGCTTGGCATATTTCTCCCGGGCCACTTCCCGCATTTCCACAACTTTTTCCTCATCAGTGATAATGGTTACCTGCACCCGGTCGACGATGGCCGGAAACTCGGACTTAAACTTGGCATAGAGGATTTCCCCGAAATGCTTCATACGGAAGCCTTTCTCATAAGCGCCCTTGCTGATCCGCAACCAGCACAGATCCCGCTGGGCCACGTGCCAGAGACCTTCACCATAGTTGATGAAGTAATGGATCCGTCTTTCCAGCACTGGCTCGAAGTCTTCCTGCATCTTGCGGCCAGCTACATCGACAATAATTCCGATAGGATAGGCCTTGCCTTCTTCCATCTGATCCACATCAGGTCCAATCAGTTCGATCTTATGGTCTTCCACATCATCCAGTGGCATCATCCGCACCAGTTCGAAGCCAGGCTTACGGCCACCGCCGAATTCCACATACATATCTTTCTTACGGATGGATTCCCCTTCGAAGGCAGGACCGATGGTGACCGGTACGGGAATATCCACGATTTTGAGCTTGATGCCCCGCAGTTCCATGGCCACCTGGACCATTTTCTTGTAATCCTTTTCAGTCACAAACCAGTCAGGCAGCTCTTCCTCCAGATCCTGGTCGGTGATGCAGGGGAAACCGAGGTCAATGGCACCAAAACCGGCAGCAATCCGCACCTGATCCAGTTCGCCCAGGAAGAGGACGAAAGCACGAACCCGGCGAGCCTGGTAGTCCAGCATTTCTTCCCGGCGGCCAGGTTTGATACCCCCGAAAGCCAGACCAGCGCGCAAGGCGAAGTTAACAGCATGAATAACCTGAGTGAAATCCCCCAGCGGGAAAGCAATATAATCTGTACCCAGTTTGATGCCGGCCTCAATACACTGTTCGATCACTTCATTGCACAGCATCAACATCATGCCTTTGGATTGCAGGTCCTTGATCATTGCAGCCAGCTCTTCTGTACTGCGGGCCTTACCGACAATAACTGCAACCCCGGGAATAGTAAAGTCAACCAGAGGTACACCGAATTTCCGCAAAATCCGGTCATTGAGGAAACCGGTGAAATAGTCACCCGCATAGGGATCATTGCCGTTAACATACTTAATAGCCTCAATTACTTCGGCAGCATAGAGGGTGGCTTCTCCGGCCAGTTTGGCATTTTCAAAAGTAAGAGCCTCTCTCAGGTACTGGTTTTCCACCCGGCTCAGAATAGGCGGCAGATCACCCAGTTTGGTCACTTCTTCCCCGCTCAGGGAGAGCATAACCGGCAATTTATAGGCCGTATCCGGATAGGCGATAGGCGCTTCCGGACCATACTCCTGCAGAGCTTTGTCCAGCAAAATTTTCGCATAGCCAAGAGCGATTATCGCTCCCTCATATGCATCTTTAAACAAAGTCTGTGACATCTTTCCTCCTCCTTACCTTCCAATATGGGCTGTTGAGATGTTACTTACCAGCCAGTTCAGCAGCCTGGGCCAAAGCCTTTTTGCGGATGCGCAGACGCCATGCCCGTTCTTCCAGTTTGTTCAGCATCTTTTCAGCAGCCTTTTCATAATCCTGTTCCAGAATCAGGTAGCCACCAAAGACATCTTCAGCGATATTGGTGACCACTCCATAGACCAGTTTGGAGCCTTCCACAGGAACCAGGGTACCGACATGAACAGGCATGCCCAGAGTTACACACCAGCTACCAATGGCAATGGCCTTCTCACTCATAGCCTCAGGCGCAGATGCCACCCAGGGAACTCTTGGTGTATCTACCCCCAGTTCATCCGCCATCAGCATCAACAAGTCGCTGGCCCGGCTATTATCAACACAGGAACCCATATGGAAAACCAAAGGAAGCTTTTCGCTGATCTTACCGGCATTGGCTTCATTCAAGCGATTCAGGAAAGCCTTCAGGCCAGGACCGGCAAATTCCTCAACCGCCTCACCGTTCAGCAGGCCATGTTTAGCAAAAGCTTGCGCTGAACAGCCTGTTGCCACTACGAACACATCATTGGCTACCATTTTCTTAATCACGCCAATGTGTTTTTCATCCTGCACACCTTTCAGGTTGTTACAACCGGCGAAAAGCGCCACACCCTTGATTTCACCATTCAAAATGGCATCAGTTAAGACACTGATCGGACGCTCGGGATTGATGGCAGCGAAAATCTCCAGTAATGCCTCCAGACTCCAGCCACCGACAACCTTGTTCTTGATTTGCGGGATATAGACCTTTTGACCATCTCTTTCTTTGTAGTTTTCAATGGCCAGACGGATAACCTTGCGGGCATTTTCCATGGCATCTTCTTCATTGAAATAAACATGATAGGCACCAGGAATCTTGGCGATATCGGAAGTAGTAATCAATTTGGTATGGAAGCATTCACAGACCGCCTGCAAGCCGGGCATAATACACTGAACATCTACTACCATGGCATCTAAGGCCCCGGTCATAATGGCCAGTTCCTGAGAGCCAAAGCTAGTGGCAATGGGCACACCCTGGCGCATCAGAACCTCGTTACCGGTACAGCAGATACCTACACAGTTGATGCCTTCAGCCCCGGCAGCTTTGGCTTCAGCTTCCATTTCCTTGGCAGCCCGGACAATCAGTTCACTCAAGAGGGGGTTGTGACCGTGAACAGCGATATTGACTTTGTTTTCCTTGATTACCCCCAGGTTAGCTTCAGTGACAGTGGGGACAGGAGTGCCGAAAATCACGTCAGACAGATCAGTACTGATATGCATGCCGGTATAGTCACCCATAGCAGCTTTCAGACCACCAAAGATAATGGATACAGGATCAGCATCCATACCCATGTGAGTCTGGCTTAACAGTTCTACGATAGCACTATTGATACCTGCAGGCATGGTCTTGGTTTCCCGCAGTTTCTTGACCCGGCCTTCGGTAACAGTTGTTTTAACCCAGGTGGCCTCACCGAAACCGCTGAGTCGCTGATAATCTTCCAGAGCTGCCAGAGCCACTTCCTTGGCCAGTTGCTCAGGGGTTTTCCCTTCGGTTTCGATACCGATTCTTGCGGCGATTTTCTTCAGTTTGTTGATATCCTTAATTTCATAGTCCTTGGTCTTGCCTTCAGCAACATGCAGTAATGCCATTGCAATATGCCGACCATGATCGGAGTGAGCAGATGCACCACCCGCTACTGCGCGTACCAGGTTACGAGCCACAATAGTATAGTCAGTAGCTCCACAAATACCCTTGTTGCCACCCTGTTTTTTGGGCATAATCCGACACGGGCCCTGGATACAAATCCGGCAACAAATACCATTACTGCCGAAACCACACTGAGGCGACTGGGCTTTGGCCCGATCAAAAGCGGTAAAAATGTTCAATTCACTAGCCCGGCTCAGCATCTGCAACACACCGGGGTCAATGGACTTTTTTTGTTCGCTCATTCCCTTCCAAACCTCCTTAATCGTTTGTTACAGGTTAAAACCATGCTAATTAAATATCCCTGTTCCCTACCTCCTCCTCCAGCCTTTTCTTAATCTCTTTTAAAGTTTTATAGATAATCCCTTGCGGGCTGATGGCAACCCCGTCTTCCATCGCAGTGTCCACAGCCTCGTCATCATAGGGAATAATACCTAACAATAAATCCTGAGGCAGTTTACTGCTTAAAAACTCTTTTTCCTTCTCAGTTCTGACTTTATTACCGATAAAATAAACCCGGTTAATTCCCAGATCTTCGGACATTTTCTTCACCTGCAGAGCAGTGCCGACACTGTTCAGGGAAGGTTCTACCACTACCAGCATGGCATCCACTCCACGGGCTGTGCCCCGGGATAAATGTTCTATACCGGCCCCCATATCCAGGATAACCACATCATTTCTGTCCAGCAACAGGGAATTAACAACAGAATTAAGAAAACTGTTTTCTTTACAATAACAGGCTTCACCGCCTTTTTTCAAGCCCCCCATCCGCAAAAAGTTAATATTGTCCTTTTTCAGGCAATACTCCTCCAGAATCTCATCCACATCTGGATTCAAGGTGAAAAAAGCGCCCCCGCCGGCGTTCTTGGCATCGATGATTTCCTTCAGTTCGATGACCGGCCGGTGTTCCTGAGCAACCTGGCGCTCGATGCCAACCCCCTGGGCCAAACAGGCATCAGGGTCAGCATCAATGGCAAAAACCCGGGGATGATCTTCAGCAAAAATCCTTACCAGCGTTGATGCAATCGTCGTTTTACCTACTCCGCCTTTTCCTGAGATGGCTAGCTTCATTCCATCACCCCCCCCTATTTCAGAAAATTTCTAATAATATTAACTTAATTATTTCGTCGTTGTCAACAAAAATCCTGCTAGGTGTTGAAAAATAATCTTGAAATGTTGTTTCTGTTATACAAATGGTCAGGTCGGGTTATTAATAATTATATTTCGACACAAATTGTTAATTCCCTGCTAGTTCCCAAAAAATTCTGAAAATAAATACAAAAAGAAAAGATACCCGCACTTGCGGGCTAAAAAAGCAAATATCTTTTTCGGAGTATCCTGTATTCAACAATTAACAACAAAATAGAAAGAATAATCAGCGCTCCTGCTACACCGCGCCAGAACAGGATTTGCCTCAAATTTTTAGTTAATCTATTGTGCAGCTCCCGTTCCCTTTGTTGCCAGTTGGCCTGCTGAGTGGCAATGTTTTTTATAGTAGTCTCGTTGTCTCTGATTACTTTTTCTTTTTCAGCCAGCATCTCGTAAACCCGGGCCAGAGATTGTTGCCAGAGGGAAATTTCTTTCTGCCATAACCGCAGTTCACTATTCTGTCCTAATGCCAGCGACGGTAACGGTGGACTTGACAGCCGTCGATTTACCCAGGCCTCCAGTACCTGATTGTAAATTTCTCCCGGTAATATTAAACTCTGGTCACGAGGCATAAGCCCAGGCCCTTTCCAGATTGACAGGTAATTGCTTGAGTCTTTAATATTTATTACTAACAGCGTTCCGGGCCAGACGCCAGCCTGGTAGATTGAGCCATAGAGATTCAGCAATTGCTTGTTTAATCTGCTCAAATGTTGACTGCTGGCAACAAGTTGAACCTTCAAAAACTCCGGTTTTTCGGCTGCCCAGGAAACTTTAGCCCGGTTGAGGATTTCCTCAGACGCATCCTGAACAATCTTGTCATAAGCTTGAGTAGCCTCCTGGTTACTGTAAAGGGAATCGGCCAGATAAAGATATGCCTGCAGTTCAGCTGCGGGTTTCATATCTCGCACATTATCGGGATCAGGTATTTGTAGCCAAATACCTTCCCCGGCTAAAGCTCTAACCGCCGATAAATTGCTGATTTTTTTACTGTCACCGGTAATGTCAATGATGATTGTGTGTTGTAAACGTCTTTCTTCTGCCTGCCTTTTTTCCTCATCAGGCGGATTCGCCAGAACCGGTTGAGCCAAAGCCAGGTACAATAATAACAAAACAAATAATCCAGTTTTATTTCTGAGCATAGACTGGCCCCCTTTATCGTCCTACTTCGTTAACATATATATAAGCCAGTCCAGCTCAATATGACTACCAGTCCATTATTTAGCTCGTACCACTTCCACCATTTTCATAATGATGGGTCTGGGAACCTGATATAGTTGCCAGTTCTGGTCTTCAAAACTCTTTCTGACAAAGAGTGTTCCTGCACTCTTCCCACCTATTGCCACTACGATATGATCACCGTTGATTTTTAACTTGTTGCGGTTTTGGAGTTGCTGAACATCCATCAGAAAAGCGCCAAAGGAAGGTACAGCACTCTTGACCACATTAATATTGGGAGGCAAGCCGCCGCTGTTTTTCATAATCTCTTTGGCTTTAGCTGGATCTGTTACATCCCCTTCGGGTATGATAGCATTCTTGAACTGGCCAGCTTCCGCAAAATAGACAGCTTCTTCTAACAACTTCTTGACTTTAGGATAAAGGGGGTGGTCACTGCCCATAATGATATCATTGCCCTGATTGTAGAGTATGATTTGACCCATAGTAATTGCAGGCACTTTTTCCTCTTTAACCTGTTGCGGCTGCTTCAGCCCCAAAAAATAATAAAGGAGACCAATTCCGATTAGTGTTATGACTACTACAATAGCTAATGTATATTTTCTTTTTTTCATTCCTATCACCTCCAAACAAAATTTCTACAAAAAAAATGATTTTCCTGCTTGACGAAGCAGCAAGAGTGCGTTATAATTTCAAATGTCTCACGGAGGAGTTCCCGAGTGGCCAAAGGGAGCAGACTGTAAATCTGCCGGCTGACGCCTTCGTAGGTTCGAATCCTACCTCCTCCACCATAAAATATAATACATGCGGACATGGCGGAATTGGCAGACGCGCTAGATTCAGGTTCTAGTGGGCTCACGCCCGTGGAGGTTCAAGTCCTCTTGTCCGCACCAAATCTGCAAACTAAATCCCCTAAGATGGGGATTTTTATTTTACCAGAGAAAAGGCCAGCGTCTACCCCCAAACGCTGGCCTCCAAATATTAAACTTCACCAATTAGAAACAAATAATCATTATAATAGGTAAGTACTTTTTGCTGCAGCTGGCTGTCACCTACCTGTTTGGCATGCCGCATCAGACGCGTCAGAATCCGTTCCAGGTCCGGATCCTGCCAGTCCAGATCAACCAGCTCACCCAGCTCCTTCTGAATTTTGCCTGCCAGTTTTTCTACCGTCATCTTTTGTTCCTCCCCTTTGATGTTTTTATCTGTGAAAAGCCAGTTTAAATACCGGCTTGATGGTCCCAACTACAGCATTATGAAAATTTTTAACTTCAACTTGCCAGTAGGAAGCCAGTTTATTTTTCTCGGTAGAAGTCAACCAGCCCAGCTGTTGTAAGGCCTCGATTAATATCGGCCCCAGGGCCCGCGGATTACCATCTGCGATTTTTAGCGCCAGGCCCTGGCCCTGGTCAACCAGGCCGACGCAATAGACTCCTTCATATCCCGATTTGGCCAGTAAACGCCCCCGGGTAACCTGCATCAAATCAGTACATATCCTGTCACTACCTGCGACATAGTAAGGAGAGGAGATCATTGCCCTTACTACTGTATCAGCCACATAAGTGCGCTGAGACGAAACCAGTCGAGCATAAGCCATTGCCATACTTTTAAGGGGCAAATGAAAGACCGGCACCCCGCAGCCATCAACCCCAAGGCCAATATCTGTTACCGCCTGGTCCGTATAGTTACTTACCATATTAAGCATCTCTTGCTGAACGGGATGTTCAGGCAGCCAGTACCCCTGGGTATCCCAACCCTTACAACGAGCCAGGGCCAGCATGCCCAGGTGCTTGCCCGAACAGTTGGAGTGCCAGGGCTGGGGTTGTTCTCCCCGCTGCCGCATTTCTTGAGCTGTTGGCCGATGGGTTGGGTAATGTAAACCGCAATGCAGTTCTGTTACATCAGCCTGGATTTTGGCAGCCAACTGCTGAGCTACCCGGATATGCTCCGGCTCAGCATTATGACTGGCACAAAGCAAAGCTATTTCCGCCGGTTCCAGGTCAAAGGTTTGCACTGCGCCTGCTTCGATTACCGCCAGAGCCTGTATTGGCTTGGCTGCTGAACGCCAGAAAGTTTTATAGTCAGGGTTTCCGACAGCCGCAAGGATAGTTCCATTGTGGTCAGTAACTACAATATGTCCGGTATGAACACTCTCTTCAAGTCCGTTGCGCAAAACCTGAGCTAATATTTCCACTTTATTCATGACCTCCTTGCCATCTAACTTTATTATTTCGCTGTTTTCTGCTAAAATCCTACTTATAAACCTGTGAACAATTTCATTAAGTAAGCGGGAGGGATTATACTTGTATCCAACTCTAACCCTGGCCCCGGGCCGGCAAAAGCGCCTGTCTACCGGTCATCCCTGGGTCTATGCTACCGAAATTGCTTCGGTCGACCCCAGAATTGAGCCTGGCTCAATTGTCGATGTCGTAGATTTCCGTGGCCGTTTTATCGGCCGCGGTTATTACAATCCCCGTTCCCAGATTGCTGTCAGGCTGCTTACCCGCAAAGATGAAACTATCGACCGGGAATTTTTTCGACAAAAATTGCTGTATTGCCTGAAACACCGGCAAAAAGTAATGCCCGAGGCAACTTCCTACCGCCTGGTTTTTGGCGAAGCAGACTTCTTGCCCGGGCTTATCATTGACAAGTTTGAAGACTACCTGGTCATGCAGGTATTAACCCTGGGCATGGAAAAACAAAAGCAGCTCCTTACCGAATTACTGGTGGAACTGTTGCAGCCCAGGGCAATCTATGAACGCAATGACGTCAATGTTCGGGAGCTAGAAGGCCTGGCTCAAGTTAAAGGTGTCCTCTATGGAGAGTTTCAACCTGAAGTAATAATCAAAGAAAACGGTCTCTCCTTCCTGGTCGATATGGAAAATGGCCAAAAAACCGGCTATTTCCTGGATCAGAAGGAGAACCGGGCTGCCATTGCCCCTTATGTCAAAGACAGAATAGTGCTGGATTGTTTTTGTCACACTGGCTCCTTTACTGTTCATGCTGCCCACTATGGTGCCCGCTCCGTTCTGGCTCTGGATATATCGGAGCACGCCATTGCAACAGCGCGGAGAAATGCCTCCCTGAATGGATTAGAAAACAGTTGCAGTTTTCAAGTAGGCAATGCCTTTGATGTGCTGCGGGAAATGGACAGGGAAAAACGCCGCTTTGATGTTATAATTCTTGATCCCCCTGCTTTTACCAAAAGTAAGCAAACTCTGGAAGGCGCCGTACGGGGCTACAAGGAAATTAACTTAAGGGCAATGAAATTACTACCACCTTCCGGTATTTTGATCACCTGCTCCTGTTCTTATCACATGCAGGAGGACTTATTTCTGGAAGTAATTGAAAGCGCTGCTCTTGATGTAGGACGGCAAGTGCGCCTGCTGGAGTTAAGGCGACAATCCAAAGATCACCCCATTTTGCTGGCTGCCAAAGAGACCTATTACTTGAAGTTCTTAATCCTAGAAATTCTTTAAAACAAACTCTTGACAATCCGGGGTTTTTGCGCTAATATAATCAATGTCAGTCGGGGCGTAGCTCAGTTTGGTAGAGCGCCATCTTGGGGTGGTGGAGGTCGCTGGTTCAAGTCCAGTCGCTCCGACCAGTTAAATGTGCGGACATGGCGGAATTGGCAGACGCGCTAGATTCAGGTTCTAGTGGGCTTACGCCCGTGGAGGTTCAAGTCCTCTTGTCCGCACCATTAATTGAAAGTAAAACCGGTTGGTTATACCAACCGGTTTTTATTCTTCCTTTTGCCAGTAAAGCTTAACTAGATCACCTGGCTGCAGGGCCTGGGAAAACTGGCTGATTTTATCATTTACCAGCAATATGGCTTTTGCTCCCGGCCAGGGGGGCTTGGGAACGAATCCTACCAGGTCCAGAGCGTGCACAACCAGCATCCCTTCCTGCCACTCTATTTCCCGAGCCTGTCCTTCCAGATCCACGATAATTGTTTCCCGGCGCACCTCATATTCAATCCAGTCTCCGGGCCTGATTTTTGCCTCCAGACCAGCAGGTTGCTTGTTAAGATATATTTCCCCTTTTCCGATCTCTATCTGCTGCCCTTGTAAAAATTGGGCTACAGTTAAATCCAGTCCTATTTCTACCGTAGCCAGATCAGGTATAAAGCTATCCCAGGCCACCGTCTGGCCGTTAATCTTTACTGTCCAGGGCCATCGTACCTCCTGACCATTAAACCAGAACCGGCTATATACTTCCCCCTCCCAAATCTCCTTGACGCGGACCCTGGCATCTGCCCCCGGTTGCCCCGGAGAATAATCGATCCTGTCCCCGGGCCTAACTCGCGCCGAATAATCCACCAGCTGGCCATTCAGCCAGATTTGACCTGGCTGACCGGCTTCCCCTTTGACCAGGCGCAATTGCCCGTTCAGGGTAAAACTCAAGGCCATTCCAGGTTTGCCTAAGATTTCCCGCAGGGGTACTCCAGCCTCCCGTAATACCTCCAGTACCTGGGGAGATTGCCAGCCAAACACATCGATATCCTGGCCATTAACAGAACAACGAAAGCGTTTGAGACTTTCCCCTGCTAAAGCTGTTAAACCGATCCCCAGAGGGGTAATCATATCGGGGCCATCAAAATCTTTCGGCCACTTGTTTACCCACTGCTGCAAAGCATCCTTGCCTTTGATGCCTACCCGGTTACTGCTGAGACCCAGCTCATCAGCCAGCAACGGCGCCAGGCCCGGAGTCAGGGCACCGCCCCCGACCAGCAGGACCGCCTGTACCCCTTTAGGGGCTATTGCTAAAATTTGTTGACCTATCTTCTGGGCCAGCTCTCGTACCCTGGGTTCCAGCAGTTTTATTATTTCACTGCTCTCAGCATGGTGTTTTTGGCCCAGGATATCAGTGTATTCCAGCTTATCTTTTTGATTCAGCCAGCGTTTAAGACGTTCTGCTTCATTAAAATCCAGTAGCAAGAGCTGGGCTAGAGCTTCGGTGATTTCATCTCCTGCCTCAGGAACCATCCCATATCCCTGGATTGCTCCTTGCTGGGTAACCGCTATGTCGGCAGTTCCGGCTCCGATATCCACTAAAGCAAGAGACAACTGCCGCATCGCAGGAGGTATTACAACCCGGGCAGCAGCTATTGGCTCCAGAGTCAGGCTATCCATACTCAATCCCGTCATATCCAGCACAGCCTGTAAGGAATCCACTACTTCCCGGGGCAAAAAGGTAGCAATCAGCTCGACTCCGATCCGGTTCCCTCTCTGACCGACAAGGTTGGCAATTGGCTGTCCAGATAAATAGTAATGTACTATGCTGTAACCAACACACTGATAATGCCAGTCCAGTCTGGTCCTGGTAACATTAGAACGAGCTTGCTGTAAGGCCTCTTCTTCCAGTTCACTGATATCTCCTGCCTGAACCGGCTTTCCCCAATCCCAGTCCTTTTCCAGCCGTACTCGCTCTGTACGCAAAGAACGTCCTGCTGCCGCTACGGCCACGCTCCTTATGGGACGCCGCGCTTTTTTGGCCAGCTGCCCGACCACATGCTTTACTGCCGCTGCTACAGCCGGTATATCATGAATCTGCCCGTCCAGCATGGCGCGATCAGGATGTTCCCAGCGCTGGCAGGTAACCACTTTCAAACCCTTTTCTTCTTGTTTCAGGATTAAACCAATTAATGTCCTGGTCCCTATATCCAGGACCACCTGATATTTCTCCTCTGCCACGCTCTCACAGCCTTTCCCATACACTCCCATTCAATATTATGCTGTTGGTAAGAAATAAAACGCCAGAGCCATCACTATGTAAGTAACCAGCAGTTGAACCCCCTCCAGCCAGTTAGATTTGCCATCCAGAGAAATTAAATTGACGATTGTAATCGATACTGCCAGTGCCGCCAGCTCAAAGGGTTGAAAAATCAGGTCCATGGGTCTGCCAAAAATCAGACTGGCAAACACCAGCACCGGGGCAACGAAGAGAGCAATCTGAATCGAGGAACCCACTGCAATCTCCAGGGCTGCATCCATTCGGTTTTTGCCAGCCATCAGCACTGCAGAGAAATGCTCAGCTGCATTGCCAACAATAGGAACCAGTATTACCCCGACAAAAAGCTCAGACCAGTGCCAGGTAGCAATAACCTCTTCCAAAGCGCTGACCAGAACCTCACTGGTGACAGCCACCAGCACAGTAGCTCCGGCCAAAATAGTAATGCTTTTTCTCAATGACCAGCAAGGTTCGTTCTCCTCTTCCACCTCACATACTGGCGCCAGGATTTCACGATGAGTAACCAGGGAGAAAAACAGAGCCGCCAAATAGACGAGAAAGAGGGCGACAGCTACACCAATGCTAAGCTGAACAGCCCTGTCGGAATGGGGTTGATGGGCTGAATACATAAACACAGCCGGAATAACCAGACCGGCAACGGCCAGAGCCAGCATGGTGGAATTCACACCAGCTGCCTGCTGGTTAAAAGATTGTTCCCGGTGTTTTATCCCACCATATAACAGGGCAAAACCCAGTACCAGCAACAGGTTGCCCAGTATAGAACCGGTGATGGATGCCTTTACCATTTCAAACAAGCCCTTTTTGATGGCAATCAGGGTGATAATCAGCTCAACGGCATTGCCAAAAGTGCCATTGAGGAAACCCCCGATCCGCGGTCCAGTGAAGTGGGCCAATTCCTCCGTAGCTTTACCCATCAGGGCGCTCAGAGGTAGGATGGCCAGGCAGGCAGTAAGCAACACCCAGCCGACAGAAAAATGCCAGTATTCCAGTGCTATGGATACAGGGACAAATGCTAGCAGCCAGTAGAAAATATTCATTTCAACCCTCCTCGGAAAAAGGGCGGGTAGAAAGATCTATCCCGCCGCTTTCTGGTAGAAAAAGAGTGCCACTGATTTAAACCCTATTTCCTGGGCCTGAAAAATCTGTTCAGTACTGCCGATAAACAGAACTCCTCCCGGTTTGAGGGCATTATAAAACTTGCGATAGATGGTATTTTTGGCTTCCTCGGTAAAATAGATCACTACATTGCGACAAATAATCAAATCACACAAAATCTCATAGGGATCTTTCAGCAAATCATGTTTTTTAAATTTAACCCACTTCTTTAGTTCTGGTTTTACCAGGACCACTTCTCCATCCCGGTCAAAGTATTTTTTGAAGTAGGGTTCGGGAAGCCCTGCTACAGATTTTATGTTGTATCTTCCCTCCTGGGCCCGTTCCAGAATAGCACTATCGATATCAGAAGCGATAATCTGGTGCCGCCCCTGAGGTGCCAGCTCATTCAAAATCATAGCGACTGTGTAAGGTTCTTCTCCTGAAGAACAGCCGGCACTCCAAACTTTCAAATTCGGGGATCGCTGCAATAGCTCTGGTAAAATCTGTTTTTCCAGCTGCTGCCATTGAGCAGGGTTGCGGTAAAACTCCGAAACATTGATGGTCAAATGGTTCATGAATTTGTCCAGCTGGGCTTGATCCCCCCGCAAAACCTGCACATATTTCTCCAGGGAATCCACCCCAACCGTCCGCATCAAGCTCAGAATTCTACGCTCCATCTGGGGCCGCTTATACTGTAACAGGTCTACCCCGAAATAGCGGTTTATCTGTTTGGCAAACTCAATATACTGATCCACCTGCTCCTTCCCTCCACTTACTGCGCCTGTGGCCACTGAACTTTGACTCCCCGCTCCTGATGGCACCTGTCACAGAAATTCTCCTTGGTCTGCCCCAGTTTCTTGCTGTGACACTTCAGACAGTTTTTTTCCGGGTTACGGTTACGCATTACAGTTTCCCCGTGTTTGGCCAGCCAGTCTTCCCCATGGGGATTGCCTTTGGCATTGGCAAAAAAGGAAACCACCAGAACAGCCAGAATGGCCACCACAATCAGACCTGAGATCAGGTGACGGTATTTCTTCATTTTCTTACCCCCGCTTCCAGTGTTCTTTCACTATGCGGAATGATTCTGCGGCAGCGGCAATCGTCCGGTCGATGTCTTCCTCAGTATGAGCCAGAGAAACAAAAGCTGCCTCAAACTGGCTGGGTGCCAGGTAAACCCCGCGTTTTAACATCTCCTGGAAAAAGAGGGCAAAGGCTTGTGTATCTGAGGTGCTGGCCGACTGGAAGTCCACCACCGGCTGACTGGTAAAGAAGGTACATACCATGGAACCCACCCGATTCTGAGTCAATTCCAGCCCTGCTTCTTTTGCGGCTCGGGCCATTCCCTCTGCCAGTCTGGCACTCTTTCTTTCCAATTCCTCATATGCTACAGGGGTTAATTGTTCCAGAGTGGCTATCCCGGCAGCCATGGCCAGAGGGTTACCGGATAGCGTGCCTGCCTGATAGACAGGACCAGCGGGAGCAACCATGGACATAATTTCCTTTTTGCCACCATAAGCTCCTACCGGCAAGCCGCCACCAATGACTTTACCGAAACAGGTCAAATCAGGCTCAATGTTGAACAAGCCCTGGGCACAGTGATAATCCACCCTAAAACCGGTCATCACTTCATCAAAGATTAGCAGGGTTCCGTAACGCCGGGTCAGTTCCCGCACACCCTCCAGGTAGCCAGGCTGAGGCGGTACCACCCCCATATTGCCAGGTACCGGTTCGATGATTACCGCCGCAATATCTTTGCCCTCCAGGGCAAAAATCTCCTCCAGCATGGCCAGGTCATTAAACCGGGCGGTAATGGTATTACTGGCAATATTGACTGGCACTCCAGGGCTGGTGGGTACTCCCAGGGTGAGAGCCCCGGAACCTGCCTTGATAAGAAGCGAATCCGCATGCCCGTGATAACAACCTTCAAATTTAACGATTTTATTGCGACCTGTGTAGGCCCGGGCCAACCGCAAAGCGCTCATAGTAGCTTCCGTACCGGAGTTAACCATCCGCACCATTTCCACAGATGGCACGCGCTCAATCACCATCCGGGCCAGACGGGTTTCCAGTTCCGTGGGAGCACCAAAGCTGGTGCCCAGATCAACCCATTTATGTAAAGCTTCAGTCACAGCCGGATGGCAATGTCCGAGAATCAACGGCCCCCAGGAACCCACATAATCAATATACTCATTGCCATCTACATCATAAATTTTTGACCCCTGTCCCCGGACAAAAAAGACAGGCTGACCTCCTACTGCTTTAAAAGCCCGGACAGGACTGTTTACTCCACCGGGAATATACTGCTGTGCCTCAGCAAACAATTCGAGCGAGCGGTTAAAACCCTTATGCACGATCCGATCCTCCCTTTCTATTGGCTGGCCTTAGATGGAGATAAGGGACAGGAGATTAACTCCCCTGTCCGCTTTTCCCACCTTCCCATTTTTTAGTAGCCTTTGCGCCCATGATAGAGACACCAGGGCTCCTCTGCCATGTAGTCCCCGTTATTGTAGAAAGCTGCCCGGGCCCGGCATCCGCCACAGATTTTCTTGTACTTGCACACACCACATCCACCGGAATAGTTGAGGGTACGCAATTCCTGCAGCACCGGATTTTCTGCCCAGATTTTGCTGAAAGGAATATCTCTTACATTCCCCAGCGGAATATTCAGATAGGCACAGGGCTGCACATCTCCTTTGGGGGAAATGATACAGTAGGATGTTCCGGCCAGACAGCCTCGGCCAAAACGCAAATCCATGCCCATTTCCTTGGCAATGCGCATGAACTGTGGAGCACAGGTTGGCTTCAGTTCAATATCCACTTCCTGCTGTTTTTTCATGATCCGGGTTAGCAGAGCTTCATATTGTTCTGCCCGCAAAGATTCTTCTTCAATGTTAACAGCCCGGCCGGTAGGCACCAGGAAGAAGATATGGTGAGCCACCGCCCCCATTCCCACCGCCAGGTCAGTGATCTTTTCCACTTCATCATAGTTCCAGTCTACTACTGTGGTATGGATCTGGAACGGTAAGCCGGCATCCCGGCAATTTTTCATGCCCTTGAGAGCATCCCGCCAGGCGCCAGGATAGGCTCTGAATTTATCGTGCTTGTCTGCATCAATGCTGTCCAGAGAAATACCCACACCCATAGTGCCTACTTCTTTCAGGCGGCGGGCCACTTCCGGAGTTATCAGAGTACCGTTGGTACCAAACACCGGCCGCAGCCCCAGCTTAACGGCATGTTCCACCAGCTCGAAAATATCCGGCCGCATGAGAGGCTCGCCACCACTGAAAATCATTATCTTAAAGCCAGCTTTAGCTATTTCCTCCAGCAAAGCCTTGCCTTCTTCGGTGGACAATTCCTCTGAAGCTTTGGCTCCTGCATCCCGGTAGCAATGTTCACAATACATGTTGCATTGATTAGTAGTATTCCAGGAAATAATCATTAATAGCCCTCCTTCAACCACTTCGCTACATCCAGGGCATGATAGGTCAGGATTATATCAGCCCCGGCCCGTTTAAAGCCAAGCATCGTTTCCAGCACAATCCGTTTTTCATCTATCCAGCCCAGACGGGCCGCAGCCTTGATCATGGCATATTCACCGCTGACATTATAGGCTGCCACTGGTACCACCACCGCATCCTTGACCTGACGGATTATATCCATGTAAGCCAGAGCTGGCTTGACCATGACAATATCGGCTCCTTCTTCCAGATCAAGGGCAACCTCTTTTAATGCTTCCCGGCTATTGGCCGGATCCATCTGATAAGCCTTGCGATCTCCGAATTGCGGTGCCGATTCGGCTACCTCCCGAAAAGGGCCATAATAAGCAGAAGCATATTTAACCGCATAGGACATGATGGCAACATCCTGATAGCCATGGTGGTCCAGCATGGTGCGAATGGCTGCCACCCTGCCGTCCATCATATCCGACGGAGCCACGATGTCCGCCCCGGCCCGGGCATGGCTGAGAGCTGTGCGGGCCAGTAACTCCAGGGTAGGATCATTGGCCACTTCCTGGCCCTGAAGCAGGCCACAATGCCCATGGCTGGTATATTCACAGAGGCAAACATCGGTAATCACCAGCAGCTGCGATACTGTCTTTTTGATTTCCCGCACAGCTCTTTGCACCGCCTCATCCTCGGCCCAGGCACTGCTGCCTGTTTCATCCTTGTAGGCGGGAATACCAAACAGGATAACTGCCGGGATCCCCAGTTCAGCTGCCTTCTGCGCTTCTTCCACTGCCAGATCCACTGAAAGCTGGGCTACCCCTGGCATGGATTCAATTTCCTTGCGAAAGCCCTGGCCCTGAGTAACAAAAAGAGGATAAACCAGGTCTTCGACCCGCAAATGATTTTCCCGCACCAGTCGCCGCATGGTTTCATTACGCCTTAGCCGCCGCGGGCGGTTAACCGGAAAACCCATATTCCTTCCCTCCGTCTCCATTATACCATACTTTCCACAATTGCTGTGACCAAACCGTCAATGGTGTATTCCCGGGCCTCCACGGTTAGCGTCAGTCCCAGCTCCCTGGCGGTCTGGGAAGTAATAGGCCCTATGGAAGCAAGTTTAACAGCTTGCAAAAGCTCCTGGTAATCTTCTCCTAGCAATTTAATAAAATTCTTCACTGTTGATGAGCTGGTAAAGGTAACCCAGGAGATGGTCTTCTCCTGCAACAGACGCCGTAACAGGGCTTTATCCCCGGAACCAGCCACAGTCCGGTAGGCATCCACTTCTGTAACCTCAGCCCCCAGCTTGCGCAATTCTTCCGGTAACACCTTTCTGGCTATATCCGCCCGGGGCAATAGTACCCTTTTCCCGGCCAGGTCAGTTTGCTTCATAACCTCAACAATGGCTTCAGCCCGGTATTCCTCCGGGATAAAGGAACAACGAATACCCCGCCTTTCAATCTCATCCCTGGTTTTAGGACCGATGGCGCAAATCTCGATACCAGCCAGTTCGCGTACATCCTTGCCCTGCTGCCAGAGACGGCGGAAAAAGCGCTCAACCCCATTCACACTGGTAAAAATGATATAGTTGTAACTCTGCAGCTCATTAATCGCCTGATCCAGGGGACCAAAATCCAGCGGGTCGGTAATTTCAATGGCAGGAAACTCCCAGACTTCGGCACCCAGTTCTTCCAGTTTGCTGGTCAGGCTGCTGGCCTGTTCTCTGGCCCGGGTCACCACAATCCGCTGACCGAAGAGGGGCTTAGCTTCATACCAGCGCAGCTTATCCCGCATTGTCACTACTTCTCCCACTACAATAGTAGCCGGATGTTTGACCCCGGCAGCCCTGGCCTTTTCCACGATATCAGCCAGGGTAGCCGTTACCGTTATTTGTTCCGGCCTGGTCCCCCAGCGAATGATGGCAACCGGGGTTTCTGGTGAACGGCCATGTTCAATGAGTTTCTCCACGATTAAGGGCAAGTTGGCCATGCCCATCAATATTACCAAGGTACCTGCCCCGGTAGCTAAATGTTCCCATCTGATTTGACTGTTTCCCTTTTCCGGATCCTCATTGCCGGTAATAATAGCCAGGCTGGCCGATAGTTCCCGATGAGTGACAGGTATCCCGGCGTAGGCCGGTACCGCAATAGCAGAAGTAATCCCTGGCACAATTTCAAAACCAATCCCATGCTCCACCAGGGCCTCGGCCTCCTCGCCCCCCCTTCCAAAAACGAAGGGGTCACCCCCCTTCAGGCGGGCGACAATTTTCCCTGCCAGGGCCTTTTCCACCAGTAAAGCATTGATTTCCTGCTGTCGAAAGGTATGCTTGTCCGGTTCCTTTCCGGCAAAGATCAGTTCAGCATCTTTACGGGCATAAGTCAGAAGTTTGGGACTGGCCAACCGGTCATAAACAATAACATCTGCCTTGCTGATACACTCCAGTCCCCGTAGAGTGATCAGTTTCGGATCTCCCGGGCCCGCACCGACCAGATAAACAAAACCTTTTTGCATCTAACTCAGCTCCCTTACCTCCGCCAGTATCCGATCAGCTCCTTCAGCCAGCATGAGCTCGGCCAGTCTTTCCCCCAGCTCTTCCGCCGCTTCAGGATTGCCATTTATCTGTTTTCTGATTAATTTCCGTCCATCCAGGGAAGCTACCACACCCTGTAAAATCAGCTCTTCACCCTGTAAAACGCCATAAGCTCCAATCGGAATTTGACAACCGCCTTCTAATTTGCGCAGGAAAGCCCTTTCTGCCAGGATAGCCTTAGCAGCAGCTCTGTCATTAAGCGGTCGTAACAGCTCTTTAATCTCTTCATCATTTTTCCTGATTTCAATTCCAATCGACCCCTGCCCTACCGCAGGCAGGCTGATCTCAAAAGGTATATACTGGGTGATACGTTCCTGCCAGCCCAGGCGTAAAACCCCGGCTGCTGCCAGGATCATACCATCCAGCTGCTGTTCCTCCATTTTGCGAAAGCGGGTAGCCAGATTGCCCCGCATATCCACCATTTGTAAATCAGGCCGGTAAGCCAGAAGCTGGGCCCGTCTTCTCAGGCTAGATGTAGCCACTTTTGCCCCCTGAGGAAGGGTGGCAAGGGTATGACCCTTAGGACTGATCAGCACATCGCCGGGGTTTTCCCGGACACAGATGGCTCCCAGGGCCAAACCGTCAGGCAAACGGGTCGGCAGGTCCTTCATGCTATGCACCGCCATGTCTATTTTCCCTGCCAGCATAGCAACTTCCAGTTCCTTGGTAAAAAGCCCTTTGTCACCGATTTTGGCCAGTGCCACATCCAGAATTTTATCTCCCTGGGTTTTCATGGGTACGATCTCCAGGCCCAGGTCGGGGTACAATTTTCTCAACTGGGTTACCACCCATTCCGTTTGCCACATGGCCAGGGCGCTGTCCCGGGTGCCAACCCTTACCGTTTTGCTCATACCAATTCCTCCACTTCTTCTGCTGCCATGGGTTTGCCTGGTTTTATTCTCTGTCCTTCTATCTGTAAATCAAACAGGTTTTGCAAAATTTCGGTATAGAGATGACCGTGACTGGTCTGGGCATAAGCTTTAAGATTAACAATTGGCCGATGTAAAATACTGTTAACGATGCTATGGGCCAGAGCCTGGATAATATTGCGCTCTCGTTCCGTTAAATCGCCCAGTTTATTAAACGCCTTTTCCAGCTCCCGTTGTTTGATTTCTTCTCCAAACTGTTTCAGAGCTACAATGGTTGGCACCACAAACTGGGTATTTAACCAGCTGAAAAACTCCTTGATTTCTTCATCCACTATTTTCTGGGCCTTGACGGCCTCTTTTTTCCGTTCCTGTAAATTGCGATCTACCACATTTTGCAAATCATCAATATCGAAGAGGGTTACTCCCTGAATGGTGGCCACTTCCGGATCGATGTCCCGGGGTACGGCAATATCAATTAAAAATATGGGCCGGTACTGTCTGGTTTGCATAACTTTTTGCACAATTTCCGGCAAGATAATGGCATGGCGGGCGGCGGTAGCACTGATTACTATATCAGCCTGAATCAGGCATTCCACTAATTGATCGAATTTCACTGCCTTGCCGCCAAATTTCTCAGCCAGCTCCACTGCTTTATCGTAAGAGCGGTTGGAAACCAGCACACTGGTAACTCCGTTAGCCACCAGGTGTTTGGCCGTCAGCTCACTCATTTTCCCGGCACCAATGATCAGAATGGCCTTGCCTTCCAGGGTGCCAAACAGCTGGCGAGCCAGCTCTACTGCAGCATAGCTGATAGAAACAGCATTTTTGTCGATTTCCGTCTCAGTTCTTACCCGTTTGCCAACAGCAATAGCCTTATGAAACAGAGTGTTAATGATTTTATTGGTGCTTTCCGCCGCACTGGCAATTTGATAGGCCTGGCGCACCTGGCCTAGAATCTGGGTCTCACCTAGTATCATCGAATCCAGTCCGGATGCAACTCGAAACAGATGATGGACACAGTCATAGAGGGTATGAATATAGAGGAAGTTATCAATTTCACATTCTTCTTCATGCAAGCATTCCATCAGAAAAGTTTTTATGGATTTTAACCCCTGGGTCATATCTGTGCAAGCCGCATAAATCTCCGTACGGTTACAAGTGGATAGCAGTACACACCCATCAATGGCCGGATATTGTTTCAAGGTTTGCAAGGCCTCAGGCAATTGGCTTTCAGTAAAAGCCAGTTTTTCTCTGATTTCCACCGGAGCAGTCTTATGATTGAGGCCAACAGTCACCAAAAACATTTTTTATCCGCTCCTTTACCTTCTCCATTTCTCCCCGGACCAGATCCTCCCAGAATCCCTCCGCCAGTAAACCCTCCATAATCCTCTGGCGTTCCCCTGGGTCAGGAATTCTGGCAAGTAAAATTTGCCTGAGTTCACCGAGCAAATCATTGATCTCTCCATACTCAGGTCCTATAGATCGCGCCAGATGATCCCTTAATTTGCGGGCAAACACCGGACTCTGTCCTCCCGTGGAGACAGCCAGCTGCAAATGGCCCCGCCTCAGAACTGCCGGCAGATAGAAGTCCCCCCGTTCCGGGTCATCAACCACATTGACCCAGATCTTCCTTTGCTGGCACTCCCGGGCAATCCTGGCATTAACCGCAGCATCATCTGTGGCTGCATAGACCAGATGTGCCTGTTCCACATCATCGGGTTGAAAAAGGCGCCGGTACCACATTACGCGACCGGCGCCGGCCCATCCTTCAATTCTTTCTGTTACCTCAGGGCTGACTACCAGTACCCCTGCTCCTGCCTGGAGCAAGCCAGCTATTTTCCGTTCTGCCACCTGGCCTCCGCCAACTACCAGACATTTCTTGCCGTCCAGACGGAGAAAAATTGGATACAGCACCTCAGCCCCTCCTAAACTATCAGGGAATAAAAATTAATTCGTCATATTTCGTAAAAATCCTGCCTACATGCGATTTTTTACGCCCCGGAATAAGAATGCAAACCTGGCAACAGGATATTAACTCCGAAGTAGGTAAACAGCACAGTTAAAAAGCCAATAATCGCCATCCAGGCTGCCCGGCGCCCTTTCCAGCCATAGGTTAAACGGGCATGCAAATAAGCAGAGTAGACCAACCAGGTAATCAAGGACCAGGTTTCTTTAGGGTCCCAGCTCCAGTAGCGACCCCAGGCAAACTCTGCCCAGACTGCCCCGGTGATGATGACCAGGGACATCAAAGGAAAACCAAAGGCAATAAAGCGATAGGAAAGCTCATCCAGCAAAGCTGCCCTGGGCAACTCCCGGTTAAACCAGCTGGTGCTGCCCACAGCCTCCATTTTTTCTTTCCAGAGGTACATAATGGCCAAACCACAGGAAAAAGCAAAGGCACCATAGGCAATAATGGCAGTAGCCACATGGGCATGCAGCCAGTTGCTTTGCAGAGCAGGCATCAATTCTTTGCTGCCTTCAAAAGGCAAACCCAGCATCATGGTGGAAATCTCCAGCACAAAGGCTACGGGAACTACGAAAGCCCCGGCGATGCGCATATCGTACTTCCACTCAGCAAAGAGATAGATCAGCATTACACCAAAGGCAAAAGAAGAAGAATACTCATACATATTGGTAAAAGGTGGATGCCCGGTGGTTACCGTTCTCATGATCAGCCCGGCAAAATTAGAAAGTAGACCTGCAAAAGCAGTACCCGTTGCCACTTTACCAATAGTATCGTTTTTAGTCAATAAATATCCCAGGTAACACAGGGAGGAAATCAGATAAAAACCAATGGTTAGATAATATAAAGACAGCTCACTCACAGCTTATCCCCTTTCTTGCACTGCTGTCAGAATCTCATCCAGATCCTGCTCCAGCCCCAGTTTATTTTTGTCAACCTGAGCCCCGTACTCAGCAATGATAGTATTACCAGCCTGCTTTAGCACTACCCAGATTTTCCGGTGCTGCAACATAAAGGAAAGGAAAATCCCCACCACCATCAGTATACTACCTGCCCAAACAATAGGTACTCCGGGATCTCGCCGTACCGATAAGCCTGTCATATTAACGGTTTTGATTCCATTTGCTGTCACTTTATAATTTTCAACCTGAGCCGCCTGGCCGATATACTGATATGAATAGGCAATTTGCTGATTGTTTTTAAACACTTGATACAGGACAGCCGGCTTACCATTAGGAGCTTGCGGGTTCTGGGGCTGATTGGGGTCGAATTGCGGTACATACCCCTGGATATTGAGGTAAAGGTTGTTATCCAGTGGCAAGACCTCCCCTTCCAATCCCGTTACTTCCCGTTTCTGCCCCTTTTCATCCTCAATGGTAAAGTTCAGGGCGGGCAGACCAGACTGGAAACTGCTTTGATAGAACTTAACGCCTTTCCATTTCAAAGGATCGTTAACTTCGATCCGTTTACGAAATACCTCTTTTCCGTTTTCAATCACAGAAAGATCACTATACCAGTCCTTGACCATACCCGGTGTGGATGTGCTCCCCTCTTCCCAGGCACGGTTAATGCGAATGGAGAAATTCTCCTCAGGATCAAAGTTTTTAATGTCTGGCAAGGACAACATACTGATGGTTTGGCCTTCCACACCGGCCAGATAAGTTTCAAAACCGGTAAAATTACCATAAATAGCTCCCAGGACAATCACTAAAAAGGAAAGGTGAGTAATAAAGCTACCCAGTACTCCAAAACGGCCACGGTCTGCTGCCAGTATCTTTTTACCCTCATTCTCATCGGCAAAAACCCGGTAGCCTTTCGCTGCCAGTGCTTCAACCCAGACTTTTTCCGTCTCAGCCAAACTGGCTTTATGACGTACGGTCCCTGCCAATTTTAAATTTTTAACAAAAGCTTCTGAAATTTTTGTATTGGGTTCCCCGAGAGCTTTTCTGATCAGTTTAATTCGTTCCAGGCTGCAGATCAGCAAATTCATGCTGAGTAACCCCAGTAAGCCCCGGTACCAGAAACTGTGGTAAATATCATAAACCGGCTGCCTGGTCTGTGGGTCCTGGGGAAGTAAGGTTCCTACCACTGATGCCACAGCCAGAATAAGAAGCACAAACAGAGCCAGCTTCATCGAGGAGAAAAAGCGCCAGACCTCCTCTATACCGCTGCGTTGTGCTGGTTTGGATTGTTCTTGCATGTCTCCCCATCCTTTCATTAAGTCTACTTCCGTATCAAATATTCTCCCCTCTTCCTAATAATCCTGTCGAAAAAAAATTGAAATTTTTGTGACTTGCTTCACACACGAAAAATATACCCAGCTTCAGCCGGGTATCAGGGTTTGGGTCTGTGGGGATTATGGCAGGCACAGCAATTGGAATCAAGGCCATGTCCCATTTGGGGCGCATCAAAAAAGAGCACAACACTGCCACTGCCATCATGGCAGGACTGACAGAGGCCGGCAATAGCCTGATTAATTATGAGCTTGCTTCCACCGGCTGCATGGGCAGAATGACACAGGGCACAGGGAGCAGTGGAAAAAAGGTAATTGCCGTGAGGGCTAACAAAAGGAGAGTTAATTGTAGTAAACACCCAGGAAGTGAAACCTGCTGCCAGACCAGAGGTACTCTTGATACCTGAGTTTATTACCACTTTATAGGATGTGTTAGCAGACCAGGGTTGAGCCGGGGTAAAATACATGGTGCGAGTTTTCTCATCCCAGGCATATTTGCCCGGTAATTTTACACCGGAAAAATTAACAGTTACATAGAAGTTGCTGGGTGTGATAGTTGCTGGATCCAGCCAATCATTCCAGACTACTTCTACCCGCTCATTTCTTTTTACCCCTGTCCCGGTTGGTTTTTTACTTGTGACCATTGGCGGCGAGCTGTTCGCCTGTGTAGTAACTGTTACTATTTCACCAGGGGGAGAGATTTGCCCCTGTACGACCTGCTGAACATAAAAATTATAAGTCGTTAGGGGCATTAAGTCAGTAACTGTCGTTCCAGTTGTAGTCACATTCTTGAGCCAGTTGAAGTAATTCCCCTCTTTTGCCATATAGACCTGATATAGAACATCATCCCCGGTTATTCCATTCCAGGACAACTCTACGGTATTTGGTCCGGTAGCGACAGCTGTTAGACCGGTTGGTGGCTCTGGTGTGCTACCCACCTGTACTGTATCCGGCTGGTTATCATATATATCTTCACTAACAGCCACAATCCTTTCCTCCCCAGCAGTCGTCTCCGGGAGTGGAGGCGGCGGTGGAGTCTCACCTGTACCTGCTGGATTGGTTTGCTCTGTGGCTCCTGAATCAGCCACAACCGGTTGGGACTCTGTGTTATCTTCAGCAACAGGATTACCTGCAGATGTCTCTGCTGTTTGGCTCGCTGGTTGCTCCACCTGTGGTTGTTCAGGCATTTCTGCTGGTAAACTCAATAACTCATCTGCCCAGGGTACCAGCCCGCTCCAGTTTACAGCAGTCAAAATTGTAGCCAGCATAAATATCAATAACCAGCGCCGCATTTTCCATCCCCCTGAGGATTGTGCTTTCTGTTGCAATTATACTCTTTCGGGGATGAGAAAATTGTCGCAAACAGTCAAAAATCTTTTATTTTTTTTCGACAAAAAAGAATCCGGTCTATATTCCGGATTCCAATAGCTCCAGCGCTTTTTGCATGGCAGCAGGCAAAGGCCCCTCCCTTTGCATATGGCGCCGTAAAAAGGAATTATTGATCATAACCTGGAGAGAACGCAGCATATATTCCCGTTTAAACCTATCACGAATAGCTGGATAAGTTTCAATTCTTTCCAGATAATATTCTTTATAACATTTCAGGACAGCCTGAGCCAGCTCCTCTGCTTCCATTTGCCTGGGCTTGATCACCGGCTCAACAAAATTATACTTACTGTAGTCCTGCTCAATAATAAATGGTTTCAATTCAGGATAAAGGTCAGCATAAGGCCAGGGTGCCAGCAATAAGAAGTGGGCGAAATCCGGATTGTAGTGCTTGGCTAATTCCAGAGTCTGGTCTATATGTTCCGGCGTTTCTTCCGGGGTTCCAAGCACAAAGGAACATTCGCTGATAATATTGGCCTCATTAAGTAACGCCAAAGCCTCTCTGCCCTGTTCACAGGTGATGGATTTTTTGAATTGATCCAGACTGGCCTGGTCGGTAGCCTCTACCCCTACATAGACATGGATAACCCCCGCTGCCCGGTATTTATCAAGAATATCCCGGTCCCGCAAAACATCGCTGACACAGGTCTCCAGCAGGAGATACATGCCCACCTGTCGTTCCAGCAGCAGATCCAGGATTTTTTCCCAGCGCTCCCGGTTACGGGTAGGATATTCATCAGAAAGCATCACCACATTGACCCCGTAGGTCTGTTTCAGATGCTCCAGTTCACTGACAAAGCTCTCTGCACTGCGTTCCCGGTAGCTCTGTTGCCAGAATTTCTGCTGAGAACAAAAGGCGCACTGATGGGGACAACCCCGGCTGGAATTGACCAAACCCAGACGGGAGCCGGGTAGAACATAAAAAGTGTAGTCCTCCCAATCAACCAGATCCCAGGCCGGAATCAGCCGGTCCAGGTCAGGCAGAAAAGGTCTGGCTGGATTAACGATGATTTCTCCCCGCTGGTTGCGCCAGGCAATGCCTTTTACCTGAGCCAGTTTCTTTTCATCAGGCCAGCTGTCCAGCAATTCCGGCAGGGTCTCTTCTCCCTCTCCCCGCACTACTACGTCAACCCAGGGCCAGTCCTTCAACATTTCCTCGTACATAAAGTTAGCATGGATACCGCCAAACACTGTCAGAATCGATGGATCAACGGCTTTAGCCACTTGTAAAACCTGGCTGGCAGCTGGCGCTGAGGCTGTATAGGAGGTGGTCCCAACTACCCGGGGCCTTTCCTGTTCAATCCTGGCTTTAATCTGCGCCAGGTCATGCCCTTTAGTCATAGCATCATAGATAACCACTTCATGCCCGGCCGCCCTCAAATGCCCGGCCAGGTAAACTAGACCAAGGTTAGGCCAGGAACCAGCTGCTTCCACCACGCCGGCATGATAAGACGGAGTGATTAACAAAACTTTCATTACCGCTCACCTCCTGCTGCTAGTGTAATAACTGCCAGTGGTAAATTAAACCTGCAGTCCATACTACCCCTAATATACCGTGTTTAATCAGCAATAAGCGTTTGCGCTCCCGCGCTACATCCCCGGTCCAGCCATAATAACGGAAACTGATACCGCGCAGGGCACCGGTGACCAGAATGAGCACTAGCGCTAGCCAAACCCAGGTGTTAAGCTCCCAGAAAAGAGCGTCCTGACCATAACTGGCCTTGATTTTCCCCAGCAGAAACAGCCCTGCCAGCCACAGCCCTGTTGCCGTATCATGGATAAAACTGTTGATAACAATTAACCAGTCTTTCATCTTCTCACCTATTTCAAATGTTCATGAATGGATTGATAGATGTATGGGACGCCAAAATAGGCAAATATAATCAGAACAAATGCCCCTATCGCCAGCCAGGCCGCTTTTTCGCCACGCCAGCCATAAGTGAAGCGTAAATGCAGTACCAGGCCGTAAATCAACCAGCTAATCATCGCCCAGGTTTCTACAGGGTCCCAGGCCCAGTATCGGCCCCAGGACTGGTTGGCCCAGAGGGCCCCGGTAATCATCATGATAGCCAGCATTAAAAAGGCCAGGGCCAGGAAACGATAGGTTAGATCATCTACTTCAGCCACATTGTTGCCTTTCCGCTTGTGCAGCAAATAGTAGGCTCCTGTACCTGCCGCCAGCAAGGCACTGCCATAGGCCAGTTTAGCGAACAACACGTGCAGGTAGAGCCAGAAACTACGGTAGGTTAGAGGAATGCTTTCCATCTGGTCTGAATTTAAAACTGCCGCTCCCAAAGCCAGCATAGTAGCCGGCGCAACAAATAAAAGCAAAGTTCTAAAGCGGGGCTTATAATAGCAAAGCCAGAGGAAACCAGCCATGCCCGCCCAGGCATCAGCAGGAACTACTTCCGCAAAATCGACATACGGCCCATGACCGACCCGGTACCAGCGATAGAGTAAAGCCGCAGTGTGCGCAAGAAAACCGGCAGTGGCTAAGTACAAATCCAGCCTGCCCTGTTCTTTTTTCCAGATGATTTTTACAGCTGACATAAAAAGGGAGCCAGCATACAACAGTACAGCCAGCCAGTAGAAAATAACTTCGACTTTACTCACCCAGTACCTCTCCTTTTTGCATTACTTGCCGCAGTTCAGCCACTATCCCGCTCTGCCATTGTTTCCGTCTGGCTTTCAAAATCCAATTCCCTTTTTCTTCGTTCAGTACTATTTCCAGCGGCGGCCGGAATAACCAGAAGAACAAAGCGATTATACCTGCGGAACTACCAGCCACAATCCAGTACAGCCCCGGGTCTTTTACCAGCAAAAATGACGCCCAGTAACGCAAATCGATAAAAGCGACAGTTAGGCCTTGCGGTAAGGTTCTGGTTTCCCCCTGGTTTAATGGCAGACCATTGACTAACAGCTGCTGGTTTTTTTGATCATAAGCAAGGGAAAGGGCTTGTTCACCGGGCAGCTTTATTTCACCCTGCCCGCTTTCTTCCTTAATGGCAACATAGCCAGCCAGCAACACCTTGGAGCCTTCTTTCACTTCCAGGCCGGGAGCATAACCGCTCCGGGCCAGATAGAGAGTATAGCCATGCCATTGCAGATTCTCATTCACAGCTATTTTTTCCCGGGCCAGCACTTCTCCCTTGCTGGTTAGTCTGACCACATAGGCTGCCGGTTCAGTTGCATTAGCATCAAACTTATCCAGGCCCAGATATTCTGCCGGAAATTTAATGTCCGCCCAGGGGCCCTTTTTTATTTCTTCCAGCTGTTGTTGGCCGGTGAAGGCCTGTCCTTCAGTCAAGGAGACAGTAGCCTGAACGCGCAAAAGATAGGTGACTGCGCCGCCAATGATAATCAGGATGAGCGCCAGATGAAAAAGGGGAATGGCAAAAAGGCTAACAGGATGGCGCAGCCAGCCCTGGTTAACCTGTTTTAGCCCTGCTTTTTGCCACCAATTATCTGCTGGTTTTTGCTTCAACTTCACTGGCTGCCAGCGGCCACCAATGCCGCCGCGACACCATTGTTGATACGCCAGTGCAAACTGTTGCAAGAGTGAATAAAGTGCCACCAGGGCAAAAACTCCTACCCCCAGTTTAAAAGGCCAGGTAGCAGCAAAATGAGTTAATCCCAGCCGGTCAACCCAGACTGCCCAGCTTCCGTTGCTGGCCACCCATTTAGCGATACCATTGGCCCCGTAGATGTTTTCCTGAGGAACCAGAACCAGGATTAGGATAAAAACCAGCAAAATAAACCAGAGAGCAATGGTAAGTCGGCGGATGTTCATGGCACACCTCAACTCATATATTCTGAATGAACAGTATCATAAAGGTAAGGAACTGCAAACAATGTGATCAATAAGATTAATAAAGAGAGCAAGTTCAGCAGGGCAGCCCGCCGCGGCTTGCCTCCAGTAAAGCGGTAATGCAAGTATAAACCATAAAGCAGCCAGGAAATCAGGGACCAGGTCTCAATGGGATCCCAGGCCCAGTAGTACCCCCAGGCCTGGTTGGCCCAGATAGCCCCGGCCACAATCATTACTCCCACCATTAAAAAAGCAAAGGCCGTCAGGCGATAACTATAGTAATCCAGCCAGTTTGGTTCTGGCACCCGCTGCAGCCAGCCGGACTTTGTGCTGCCTGTTTTCAACAAATAGATAGCAGCCAGGGCAGAACTGAGCAGCGCGCTACCATAGGCGAATTTGGCAAAAATGATATGAATGATTAGCCAGATAGTCTGAAAGGTAGCCGGGATCTGGCTGATTTCCCGGGACGAAAGCAGGGCCCAGCCAGAAAACACCAAGGTAAGTGGATAAACGAATAATGCTGCTGGCATTAGCCTGGGCAGGCGCCAGAGCAAGAGCATGAACAGAGCAGCTCCAACCCAGGCATCAGAGGAAACAATCTCGTAAGTTTGTAAATAGGGACCATGACCTGTGGCTAGCCAGCGCAGAATTATCGCTATCCCATGGGGAACAAGCGCCAGGACAAAGATTATATTGCCGGCCCGCTGTAAATTCTGCTTGGTCCACACGACTCCAATTGCTGCCAGCACAGTTGCAGCCGCATATAAAATAACTGCCAGCCAGAAAAGAGTGATTTCTGCTACTTCAATGTTCATTCTCTGTCCTCCTCAGGGGAAATGTGGACCAGGTATATAAATATATTACTTCCTTTTCCCCCTCATGTCCAATGCACGCAAAAGAAGCGGGCAACAGATAATGCCCTGCTAGAGCTCCTAAACCCAGCCAGAAGGCTATAAAAATCAGAACCATGCCATAATCTTTAATAATTTTCACCTGGAGATAATAGCGAAAATCACCTGTTTTAATTTTAAATTGCCCCAGGTCACCGGAACTGTGCAATGGTAAAACCAGGGACTGTCCTCCTGAACTGATTTTTACCAGCGGTTCACTGGGGTACATAAACTTGTCCGGTTTTCCCCAGTCTGCATCCTGCCCCCGGGGTAAAAATTCTATCTCTATTTCTCTCCCATCAGGCAATATCAGAGAGTCACGACTGAACTTCTGGTCTCCCCTGGTGATAGTGGCCAGGGAGACATAGCCGCTGAGCAGGAGCTGGTCTCCCTGGCTGAGTTCTAGATAGGGAGCAAAACCGAAATCCCAGACATTGAAATCATGGCCATAGTAGCTCACAGGGGGTACCTTGCTTAACTTTCCTGATTTGACTTGAACATCATTGTGCCAGAGCTTAAATTGCCCCTGGACATCCTGGGGCCAGCCCTGGGCTGGATAGTTAACATGAATTTGCTCCACTTCCAGTCGCCACTGTTCCGTATTCAGGCGACCATAGGGCCCCTGTTGCAAAAGGGAGAAGCTTTCCCTGGTCAAGGGTACCTGTTCCCCTGCCGTAACCGGAACCAGGCCTTCGATACGGCCCCAGGCACTCCAGAGATAACCAAGTCCTATTAATAAGAAGGAGAAATGAAAAAGAATGATAAAAGTCAACCCATAGAGGCGACGAGCCCAAACTACGGGACCTAAAGGCCGGAACCCCTGCCGGATCAGCCAGTCCCTGGCAGTTCCTTCTACCCATAACCGCTCCCGCCAGCGGTATTTCCTCTCGGTAATCCTTAATTTCCTGTACAAGCGCCATCGCTTACGTATCTGTGCTACCATGCAGGCTGCTGTGTTGATAAGCAGTAAAACCAGCAAAACTTGTAGAGGTGTGCTGCGAAAAAAACCGGTATCATACTGTCCGCTGGGCAGACCGCGGGCTACACCCAGGAAAATATACAGGCCCAGGACAATGATCAAGATATAGGCCACTTTTTTGGATTTTAGTAATTGATAGATCAACATAACATCACCTTGTGAAGAGAAGGGCCCGGCTCAGAGGCTGGGCCCTTCTGTAATGAAATTAACTGCCACTGGTTCGGGAAGTTCTGGTGGTATGACTGCCACAGGTTCCCTGTAACAAGTAGCACCCGTTCTTAGAACCAATGTTAGATGGATAGTATTCGGCAATTGCCCGGCCGCGAATGAACTTGCCATACCCGTTCCAGGTAAAACCGTGCATATAGCCTTTAACACTCGGGTCACCATGGCATTCATAACAACCATTGCTGGTTTTGTGATCCCCTTTACTATGATTGGAGAACCGTGAACCAGTACTTGTAGTGTAACCATAGGATGTCGGCTTATGGCACAAGGTACAGTGCTTTACAATCAGCGGCGCACTGCTAACTGCAGTATCCGTACTGAGCTTCAGGTTATATGGATTGCTGACATCAGTACCAGTATGGGTATAGTGGCAATCAGAGCACAAAACTTTTCCCTGCCCAGCCGGAGGAGTCCGGTTCAGGATATTGAGACCATAAGTAGTAAGAGTGGTAGAGTTAACATAAGTATTGGTCCCTTTTACCCCGAACACACCGTGGTGCGAATCATGAGTGGTCTGGAAGCGACTGCGTACATCCGACCAGCCCGTGGGCAAGGTGGTCTTGCTGCCAAAAGTACTGTGACACTTGATACATACTTCATACTGGAAGTCAGCTACCTGTTTGAAGTTACCATTGACGTCAATCCCCGAAGCTTTCAGGTTGTCCCGAACGAAAGTGTCTTTTGTCTTCAGGATGTGCGTATTATGACAGTCTACACACTGTACTGTCTTGGAGTTATCATCATAGTTCATCTGAGCCGGGTCCTGGCCGGGCACATGGCGGGCAATGTAATTAGGATCTTTAACCGTATGCCCTACCGTGCCATCGAACTGACCAGCCACATTCTTGCTTGAGGGGCCTGTACCATCATGACAGGTGAAACACAGGTCTGAAGCTGGTTTCAAGGTCGAGCTCTGGTAACCTGAGCCATGGGGATCATGGCAGTTATAACAGGCACCTGCTGCATTACTGGCCTGGGTATAATTACCACCCTCTGTTCCGCCCGGCCATTTGGCATTGGCATTAGAGCCATGGGAGCTGACAGAGAACAGGCTCTGACCGGCTATCTTCACAGCCGGATCCACCAGTTCGGTATCTGGAATGGTGTTATCATTATTATTGGTACCACCTTTCCAGTAGACGGTCGGATAACCAGGAGCAGCAGCTTCGTACCAGTAAACCCCTGTTCCATAAACCTTTTTCACCAGGGCCACACTGTCATGGCAATTATAGCAGAGCTCGTTATTGTCCGGATTTTTCAACAACTGCTTCGGATAAGGATTGCCCGGATTGCTCGGGTCCTCCTTGCCATGAGGGCTGTGACAGTTCATACAGTTACCGGGAACAAACATGGCCGATTGCCCTGTGGCTGAATCATACCACTTAGCTTTGCTGGCATGTTCCGAGGCATTATAGGCTGCCTTACCCCGGAACCAGTAAGTTTGAGCAATCACTTCTGGCTTATCATGGCACCAGAAACAAACACTGTTCTTCAAACTGTTACCATTGCTGTCTACAGCATCGGTATTCATGGGCAATTTCAACATGCTGCCATAATCGGTGCCATGGGGATCATGGCAGTTGGTGCATTCACCAGGTGCAGATTCGTTATCCCAGCGGACCAACAAGTTATTTTTATTGCCATGGGCAGTTTTGTTGTAAATGGTAAAACCATTCCAGGCACCAAAACTTACAGCAGCATGACATCCTTCACAGAGAGCATTGACACTGATAAAGGTATCAGCACCCACCGTAAAGCGATAGCTATCCAGGGTCGAAGCTCTGGTAACACTCACGCCATCTCCGCCATGCTCTGTCGGCACAAACTTACCGTGCGGAGTATGACAGTTAAAGCATTTACCAGCATAAGTCGCTTTATCGGCTGCACTATTGGGATCCCTGGTGCCCCCGGTTCCATAGCTATTCGGGAAAACTATGGGCGTTCCGGAAGGCGAATCTGTGGTCCGGCTGTGCGCCGACATTTCAAAGGTACGGCGACCGGAATATTTGTAATTGCTGGAGGCGTTGGTGTGACAATCAAAGCACAGTTCATTATCCTTGGCTTTCTTCAGCAAGCTGGGATACTGTGAACCATGGGGCACATGGCACTTGGTACAGTTACCATAGTAAATGCTGCCATCACTAAAGGTGTCCACCGGTACATCCACGTTATGTTTGCTACTGTTATAAGATGTACCGATTACAGGCGCCCCAGGCGGTGAGCCGGTGCCGTCGTGACAGGTCATACACAGGGCTCGCTCCAGTGATGCCATGGGATCAACCAGAGTCAAAGCTGTTACCTTGGTACTGAAACTGGATTCGTTCCCCTCCAGGTCAAAGGCTGTAACGTAGTAACTATAACTGGTGGTACCTTTGAGATAGAGGTCCGTCCAGGTAGTACCGGTAGTGGAACCCACCTTCAAAGGTTGACTGAACCCGGGCACAATCCGGTAGATGTTATAGCCCACTACTCCATCAGCAGCGCTAGCCGGAGCCCAGGTTAACTCTACGGCCATACTGCCGGTGACAATATCCTTGATGGGAGTAGCATTAACCCCTGCCGGAGGAGGCGGAGCCACATTATCCACCGGCTCAGCAGCAGTTGTTGTCGTTACAGCAGCACCGGTTGCAGCATTGCCACTCAAATCAAAGGCACTGACACGATACCAGTACTGGGTATTTCCTTTTAAGCCGCTATCAGTAAAGCTCAAGTTTGCCGCATCCACCGAGCCTACCTTGATGTAGTTAGTCCCATCACTGCTGCGATAGATACTATAGCCAGCCACATCATCGGCAGGAGTGGACGCCGACCAGTTTACAACTACACTGTTGCTGCCAGGCTGCAAGCTGCTAATCGTCGGCGCTGAAGGCGGAGTAGTATCAACGGCATAATTCTTCAGCAGCTTGTATTCATTGACCAACGTGGTGCCGCCGGTGTTGCGTACCCGGATATACAAAGAATACCAGTCTCCGGCATTCAGGCCACTGGGCCAGGTCACCTGGAAGCGGATATAGTTACCGTTATAAGCTACGTTGCTGGCAGTCAAAGTGGCTGCTGTAGTTCCATCCATTCTGTATAGAGTTGCAGTAGTGGTGCCGATAGTACCATTGACATTGGCCGAAACTTCACCATAAACAACCTGCCCGGCCTGGAACTCCAGCTTTTCTGTCGTATAGCCACTATCTTCATATGTGCGATAATGTTCGGTAGTTGCTGCAATTTCCACCGCCTCATAAGCCCTAATTGTACCTGCTCCGCTTGAGACCTCAACCAGGAAATAGTAGAGACCCGGGGTCGAACGGGTAAAGGTCACCTCATAAGTGTAAGGTGCGCTAGTACTGGTCTGGCTCATAGTATAAGTTGCTAACTGCCCGCCAGTCTTACTGTAAACAATTACCCGCCGCGTAGTAGCATTATTAATGGTACTGGTAGTCACCTTAACCCGGATATTAGTGCCAGCCGGGAAAATATTGGTGCGACCGTTCTGATAGTCAAAGAATTCGACCACATTGCTACCCGACTTGTAAAGTCCATTGGTTACAGGTATAGTTGCAGTTGGTGTAGTGACCGAGGCAACATTGCTATAACCGGATTCATTACCAGTGCCGCCTAAATCCAGGGTTTTATCGATTGCCGTAACTTTATACCAGTAGGTTGTATTGGGCAAAATGCCATTATTCAAGCCCGGTGCATCCACAAAACTGGTAGTACCGCTAAAGCCAATGCGGCTAAAGTTAGTGCCATCTGTACTGCGATAGATATAATATCCTTTCACCCCGGAGGCGTCAGTACTGCGCGACCAGGTCAGACTGATCCGGGCACTATTCAGGGCTACCGCCTTCAAGTCAGCAGGCGCACTGGGAGCAGTTGTATCCGAAGTATAGGCTGGTGATACGTTCACGGTTGTATTCAGCCAGGTACTATTACCTGCTCTGTCAAAGGCCTTAATCTTATAAGTAAATGGTGGTGTGCCTCTTACTGCGCCATCATAGAAGGACACTGTACCAGTAGTGCTGGTGTTATTGATCACCCCAATAGCATTGGCATCGGTGAAATCATTACGGTAGATATAGTATCCAAAAATGTCACTGGAATCAGATGGAGTCCAGCTGACCTTCACCAGACTCTTGGCCAGCGCCTGGGCACTTAAACCGCTGGGAGCATTAGGTGGTGTTACATCACCACTGGCACCAGTGCGGTCTTTGATCAAATCCGCTTTCGGGTTATGGGAATGAGGTTTATGACAATTGGTCATACAGGTATTGGTATCAGGTGACAGCGCATCAGTTATTTTATGGTAGGACACAATCGTACTGGTTGTCGTCCTGCCACCTTGCCCGTCAGGCCAGGTGTTTTGAGTTCCATCCCACAAACCGGCTAACTGGTCTATATTGGGCGCTAAAGCGCTGGACCCGCCATGACATTTGTAACAATCCTTGTTGGACCCCACCGGCCGCGGGTCATGGGGGTTATGACAGGCCATACAGTTAGCGGTGCTTACTGCCGTATGCTCACTCAAAGTAATACCACTCTTGGGCCCTACCAGGGGCAATTCAGCAAGATCAATCTGGCCGCCAGGCAGATCGGGATCAACCCAGCGCACAAAATCCGCACTGGCATCCTGGTTATTGGGCAAATGGCAAACCGTACAGAAAGGACGGCGGCTGTCATTGCTGCCAATATTGCTGGGGAAAGGGCGTAACTGGTTGGTATCCCCATTAGTATAGATGGCTTCACTGACATCAGCATCCCGCAGGTACTTTGTATTGGAAGTTCCATGCGGGAAATGGCAATCGGCACATTTCAGCTTCTTGGTTGGGTCGCTTTTTAGATAATGGCCATAAGCCTGATACAATGTCTTGATATTGCTAATCGTAGCCCCATTACCATCAGTATGCAGACCATCATGACATTGATAACACAGAGTATCGCCATTGGCCCACTTCAACAAAGGCTTATAATCAGAACCGTGAGGATTATGGCACTTGGTACAGTTATTGCCGAAACCACTGCCGTCACTGTAGGAGTGTTCCTGTTTCACGTAATCATGGGGCTTACCCGCATATTTCAGCATGTCAATCCGCGGCTGTGGTCCCGGTGCCCCGTTTGTATCATGGCAATTGAAGCACAGGGTCTTTTCATCTACCGCCTTGATATTATTGGAACGCGGATTATGCGGGTGAGCCAGGTGACATTTGGTCATACAATCATTGGTATCAGCTGTGTTGGGATCATAAATCTTATGACGGCTGATTTTCCCTGCACTCAAAGTTCCTTCTTGCCCCATCAATGCCTCGATATTATAGGCCTCACCCCGTTTGCCATGGCAGAGATAGCAATCGGCATTAGAGCCTGTAGCCGGCCAGGGCTTATGAGGATCATGACAGATATCGCATTTATCCGTTGATGTACTGCTATGAGAAGCAATGCTGGCCGGCAACGGTTTGATAGTGATTTTATAGCTGTTAGCCGGCTGGTCACTGGAAGTCACTTTGATAGTATTACCGGTATAGTAGACACGGCTGGGCTGGTCTGAAGTCGGGTGACAGACCAGGCAAAACTCCCTGACGTTAAAACTACTGCCGGTCTTATTGGTCGGCCAGGCCGTTCCGGCAAACTGCAAGGTACCGTATTTGTCCCGATCCCAGAGATACTTGGCGTTGGTCGTACCATGAGGGCTATGACATTCGGTACATAGCAGTTTTTTGGTAGAATCTACAGACTTGATAAAATGGCCGGCAGAAGTCTCAGCATAATAGAGCTTCCGAATATCCTGTTTGGCCGGATAACCATCATGGCAATCCAGACAGGCATTTACCTTACCAACATCAGTATCAGCATCAATCGCATGAGTATCGGTAGTATCAATATCCCGCCGCAGCAAACGCACGTTAGTCGAAGCATGGTGTTCATGGCAGACCAGACAGGGTTGATCCTTGCTTACCCCATCAGCAGTAGTGCCATATTTACTGTTGCTCCGGCTCAAGCTGGCATGGGGCTTGCCGGTAAAGTTGGCCTGATAATCCTCGGTAATATGCCTGGTAGTACCATGACAGGTAAAACACCAGTCGCGATACTCGGTTGTAGCAAAATTGGGCACACTGACCGGGTCCGGCGTAACCGCTGTCCCTGAGACAGGGTCGGTCCAGGCGACCGGGTTTTTCAAACCATAGGGGTTAGAACCCGTATGTTTGGTATGATCCGGTTCGTGGCAGGTATCACAGGATACCTTTTTGCCACTGGATGTACCCGCATAAATAATGGGATGGGATGAGTTTTTGTCGAATTCATTCTGGTCATGACAGGCAGCACAGTTCAGGGCAGGACCTGCATAAGGATTACGCAAATATCCCTTGGGTCTATGGCTAGCTTTACAGTTAAGGTAGCAGGCATAACCAGTTGCATTCCCCTGTGAATCGGTACCAGTTGCATAAAAAGCCAATCTACCATTAGTTGGACCAACGGCATTTAAAAGATAGGACCAGTCAAAGCTGACCATTACCGGGTTATTCAAATCCCAGTTACTGTTGGTAACCTTCACCCCATCTTTATAAGCATTGGTGTTGCTTTTATCAAAATACTGGTTATTCCCGCCATGGGGATCATGACAGGTGCGACAAGAGAGTTTATAACTATTCACGTGCCAGTGATAGTTGCGACCATTGCCATTTCCAAAACGACTCCCTACAATGGGGTTACTACCATTATTCCAGTAATAACGGTAGTCATGGCATTTAAAACACAACTCATTACGGTTATGAGTTACTGCCGTCGGATAAGGTTTGTTAACAAAAGGTGCTGTAATCATGAACTGATATTTTGAGCCATGGGGCTCATGGCACATCATACAGCCATTCCAGGCCGCAAACTTCTGATCATGGATTGAACCAATGAAGGTATTGCTGGAGTTGTTGATTTTATTTTGGGCACTGTATTTATAATAATTAAAACCTTTACTAACATGACAGTTAATACAAAGATTGGCCTTATTCTCCCAGCGCAAAAGCGGGTAATTAGAGGAACCATGAGGTTTATGGCAATTCAGACAGGCGATCATGGTTCCGGTTGCAGATTCGCCAGTAATGGGCTCTCGCTCCACCATGGCGATCCCATCAGTCTGGGGGCTGCTGGTCGGTGCCACCGGATTCAGGTTAGCATCAACGCTGGCATATTGCATTAAACTATTGGGGTCATTGCCAATATTATGAACGGAATTAGCAAAAAAAGTCTGATGATCAATCCCAAAAGGCCTGGGTAGATCCGAAGGAGCTCCGTGACAGGTCCAGCAGACATCATTGCCACTATAATTAGGGCCTTTGAGCGTCCCGTTAACATTGCGCTGGGCTGCCAGCAAGCGAATGGAGCCGTTTTTCTTTCCCGTTACTGCACTGGTAGAGTCTGTGTTGCTGAAGTGGGGATTGTGACAATCCTGACAAAAGGTTTTGCCCTCCGGCACCTTATGGTGGGAGGTATTAACCTGAACATCAAACTGGCTTTTGACATCATAAATTGAAGCTGTACCGTCATGGCAGACATAACAGGTCTCAGCAACAGTGTCTTTCAAGACCAGCTGATAACCATGGGCTGAATGGGTAGAATGACACAGTTTGCAAAGGTCCTGCCGCCCCGGGTCAGTAAACTTGCCATGGGGCTGCAGAGTTGGTGTAGCGACAACCTTCACAGTAACTGCCTGTTGAGCATAAGCCAGATTGCCGGTACTATCGCGGCCTATCCCCTGCACATAAATAGTATAAACCCCTTGAGTAGCCGGGGGAATCAGTTTAACCTTAAATACTTCATCATGAAGTTTACGGTTACGGTCTCCGGGAGTTCCATTGCTACCATCATCCAATGTAACCCCCTGCTGATTAACCGGAGTAGAATTAGCAGGAAAATCAGTAACAAACATAAAAGGACTATACAAAGGCGCATTTTTGGCTGTATCCTGTTTGGCAACAGCCCAGGGGGTCAGATCAGATTGGCCATTATCACTCCAGGGAGTATCAGGATTAGCCACTTGCCACTGGTAAGTAGCAGGTACCTGGACGGCACCTGCTACAGTTCCGTTTAATCCGTAGCCCAATCCTGTGACCCGATAAGTAATCTCAAGCGCCTGACCAGCAGTAAGGCTGACTTCAGACACTGCTCCCTTACTTGTTCCGTTGACAGATACATCCAGGAGCGTCACAGTTCCCCCGCCCCTGGTATCATGACAGGAATTACAATAATTCTTCTCACTGGCGGTATCCAGTTTGCCATTCGGCCAGGCCCAGGCCCAGCTGATAAAGGCGAGCCAGCACCCGACGGTCAGGAGGAATATATTAAATTTTCCAGTAGACAAGACTGTTTTTTTCATTCCGTCCCCCTCCTTCTCCGCTCAGGTTTAGGGATTATCAGTTTTCTGATGGCAATCCTCACAGATCACCATACCAGGGGCGCGTTTTAAAGCGGTAGATAAACGCCCACTTCTGGTAATATTTTGTTCAACCACAGTAGTGCCATGAGCGCGATGACAGGTCAGGCAGACCACCAGATTGCCATTTTCATACGGATAATTTCCTCGCGGTGTCAAACCATTGTAACTGTTAGGAATATTTACGGCATGCATAACAAAATCTATGGAATTTGCATTCAAGTCATAGCCTGTTTGCTCGGTAAATTTGGCCAAACGATGTCCACTCCCGGCTTTCTGGTTAAAGTCACTGTGACAGGTACCACAGAAATATACAGTACCACTCACATATTTTGGTATTTCCTGATTGGTACCAGTATCGGTTACGGCGTAGCCAATAATAGCGTTAGTTTGTTCTCCACTACTTGACCCTACCAAGCTTTTTAACAACCGATAATTACCATTATCATGAGGGTTGTGACAACTAGTGCAATCCAGCTGCCTGGCCATGAAAAATGAGTCATAAATCATTTCCCCTGGTGCCTCCCCATGGGGGGTCCCGACATTGTGGACCGAAGTGGGTACCGCAGTGATAGCAGCACTGCCATTGTAATCGTAATATACCGCAGCATAAACCTCAGCAGTAGTATTGCTGGCAGGTGGCAGAGTACCAAAAGGCCCACTGGATGTAGGAGCAAGTACAGAACCTGGCAGGGTAACTGTGCCATTTAAGACATTATACTTACTCTGAGTGCCATCATGACAAACCAGACAGGTACGGGTTCCTGTTTTTTGTGTCAAAAGTTTGGGGCCTTCGGCTGCGTGGGTAACATGACAACTGGCACATGCCCCTAAGTTTTGATCATAGTAGTCATGGGGACTGGTATTAGGGGGAAATGCCTTCCCGATAGGAGACTCAATAGTAGTAGTACCATCCGTCGCTGTCACCTTGTAATAGTAATTGCGATAATTCTCCACTCCAGTATCCGCATATTGTGTTGCCGGACCAGTATACAAAGTAGTCCAGGTGGTCCCGTCGGCAGTCCGGCTCAAAGTGTAGCTGGTAGCCCCAGTTACACTGGTCCAGTAGACTGTTTCCTGGTTATTGCCTCCTACCATCCCGGTGAACCGGATTGTTGCTTCCGGGTCAATTGCCGCCCAGGCCTGAATAGTATGGAACAGAAGCAACAGGATTGTTATGGCCGTGATTGTACTATATTTAATTATCTTGACCATAACAACCCCTCCTTTTTCTATTTCAAGACTACAATCCGGTCATTTTCCCGGTCAGTTATATAAATTCTGCCTGTGCCATCAGTCGCTACCCCATTGGGAAAGCGAAAAGGATCTCCTTCCTTAAAGCCAGCAATCTGTCCGACCAGTTTAAAATTAGCATCCAAAACTATCACAGCCTGTTGCATCGTATCCACTACAATCCAGGCATTTCTTTCCCGGTCAAAGGTAATTCCCCGCGGTAGTACAAACCCTATTCCTTCCTTAATGGTCTTTACATGTTTACCGTTATCCGCATTGAAAACTTGCAAGCGTCCATTGTTGGAATCTGCCACTATCAGCAAGCTCTCATCTTCATTTAGGGCTATCCCGTTAGCATAGGATAAACCTCGCTCACCCGAACCTGGTTCTCCGATTCTTTTAACCACCCTGCCCTGTTCATCTAAAACCAGTACTTGCTGACTTAATAGATCTGATACATATAATAAACCTTTACTGTTTAATGCAAGGGCCACCGGACGAAGATTGTTTTTACTATCCCTGGGCCAGGACTCCAGGTATTTCCCTTCCTTATCAAGTACTACAATCCGATTATTATTCAAATCAGCAACAAAAATTTTACCAGCACCAGCAGCAACAGCTACTGGATAATTAAATTTATCGGGGCCGTTACCAAAACTGCCAACGCTTTTTAACTTTTTTCCATTGCGATCAAACCAAACTAGCCTGTGTTTGGCAGAATCAGCAACAATAATTTTATTGCCATCAACCCCCACTCCCAGGGGTTTTAACAGTCCGGTTTGTTTATCATTGCCAAAGGCAAACAATCCCTGGGGCAATGAATGCACTGGCTGCGTAATCGATTCCAGTGGGTTTTGTTTAGTCAGGTAGAAATAAAAGAATATGCTCATGCTGATTATAATCAGCGTTAGTATGATGATCACTAGTTTATCACGGCTGATAGTTTTAGTCATAATTGCCACCTCGAGGATGTAATTTAGTTCACAATTTACCTTACTACATTATTCGACATAAACTTTACTTTTCCTGCCACAAAAACAAAAAAGCCGGATTAAACTCCGGCTTTTTTCAAGATCTGGTCCATTACTGTCGAACAGGCATGGGAGTGGGCCAGCATTCCATCTACTACCGTGGAACAACGGTGTCCTAACCCGAGAGCAAAATCCTTCACTGAGGTGACCTGTTCAGCACGCCCTATTATTTCAAATCCATTTGCAGTCAAATAGCCCAGATTATCAGTCTGTACAGCCAGTACAGTGGCCCGGTTGGTCAAATCATAGTGGCGGATTAGCCCGATCTCCCCTGGCGGTAAAGGCTGCCCGGTACGCAATCCAACCACAACTGTCCTGGTCCAGGGAGGAGTAATTTTTTGTCTTTCCACATTTGTCCGTCCCTGCAATACTTCCGCCAGGACATTGTCGATATAATTGGTACCACTTTCACTCATACCCAGGACATTCACACACATATATGCAGGCACGCTCAGGAATTCCTGACAGTTCTGATAAAACTCTTCTCTGGTCATAGCCCCAAAGGTGCCCTGATAACCACCCCCATCAAGAACCCTGGAACCAGCGGGCAGCTCCAGCCGCAGATTCAGCTGGCGCAAGTGGTTAAAGAAGAGGACAAAGCCCGATGTAGCACCCACCAGGGCTACAGGTTCTTGACCTTTTACCGCATCTTGCAAAAAGGTCAGTAACCCATCCACATCCAGCCCTTGCGTAGAAATAAAATAGCGACTGTCTTCCTTGCCATAATTTTTCACCAACTGGGCCAGACCAAAAGCCATCGCCATCCCTGGGGCCTGTTCCGGCGGTGGGATCAACATGGCCATGGTCATTTTATCCCGATCAGGAAAACAGTACTTTTTCGTCAGCAACGCATTAGCCTGGATGATATTGGCCAGACTGGACCGGTCCCGGAAAATTTTTCCCCGCAAATTGGGATCGGAAGTGCCACTGGTCAACAGGGCCAATTCACTCTTCTCTACCGGGATGCTGGCTACTACCGACTCCTTAAAAGCCTGGGTAGGAATCGCCGGAATCTGGCTCCAGTGGCTGATTTGACCAGGATATTTGCCCAATTGTTCACATAAGTTGCGGTAATAGTCGTTTGCCTCAAACTGGTAAGCGAAGATTTCCAGCGCCAGGGCATTAAACTCAGCCTCATTAGTTTCCTGCTCCCAGCTGCGGGCAATAAATGCCGCCACCTTCGCATCCAGCTCTTCAGCCCATTTTGTTAATTCCATCTTGCTCTCCCCCTTATTTTAATAGGTTAAATGCTCATGAGCAGTGGGATAAAACAGCGGAATGCCGAAAAAGGCAAAGAGGATTAAAAGTAAAGCCGCAATACTGAGCCAGGCTGCCCTGACTCCCCGCCATCCCCAGTAAAAACGAAGGTGCAAGGCTATGCCATAAACCAGCCAGGAAATGAGGGCCCAGGTTTCAATCGGATCCCAGCGCCAGTAAGCTCCCCAGGCCTTATAGGCCCAGATGGATCCGGAAAGAATCATAATTCCCAGCATAATAAAAGCAAACCCGGAAACGCTATAATTTAAACGATCCAATCTTTCCAGCTCCGCCGGATCCGCTGTTTTCCTTCGCCAGAGAAATGCCCCACCAAGTCCGGCAGCAATCAGGGCAGAACCGTATGATAGTTTAGCGAAAAAAATGTGTACTCCCAGCCAGAAAGTATAAAAAGTTCTGGGTATTTCCTCAATTTCTTTGGTCCCCATTGCGCCCAGGCCTATCATCAAAAACACCACTGGCCATAACCAGCCCACTATACTTCTCGCCGCCGGTACCAGCATCGAAAATAATTGAATTAATAGTGCAGCCCCCCAGGCATAAGAGGTATATACTTCATAAGTGCCCCAGTAAGGAAAATGCCCGGTTTGATACCAGCGCAACAACAATGCCGCCGTCTGAGGAACCAATCCCAGCCAGGCTACAACATAGCTCCATTGCCGCCAGTTTGGTTTGCTAAACCATGAGCCTGCTATTGTCAGTGAAGCTGCTACAACATAAAAGAAAACACTTACCCAGAGCAAAATCAGTTGTGTCTTGAGCACCAGCTCACCTCCTTCGATTTTTGCCAGTAAACCAGAGGCCCAATCCTGCCGTCGCTAACCAGGAACCAGCAAAGACAATTTTGGCTCCAGGATCATAAACTGTTTCTAAACCCACCCAGGCTCTGATCTCCCCTAACTCCAGTTGATAGGGACCTAAATTCCTTACCTGCCCGGGGCGAAGCTCTACTTCTTCTCCGGCTTTCACGATCAGCATGGGATTTATCAGTTTTTCCGAGTTTTTGTTTTTCTCATCTGGATAAAAGATCCCGCTCAATTTTAAATCAGGTAATATCTCTAATAGCTTAATTCTGTATCCCTGCTCATTTTCATCTGTTTTTTCTGCCGGCAATAAGAAAGCACCCACCAATTCACCATCTTTTTTTACTACCAGACCCGGGGCGTAACCCGTAGCGTAATGAAAGAAACGCCAATCTCCAACGATTAGTGGTTGCCCTTTTTCAATCCATACTGCTTCTTCTCCCCGTTCAGTCTTGACCATTACCAGGGAACTGGTGTAAGCCAGAGTTCCATCGGCTCGCCAGTGCCGCTTCTGTTCCAATAACTGTAGGTTCCATCCTGGCCACTGACGCTGCCAGCGACCGGTTTCCAGGACAGAAAAAGCAGTAGGTGTTAAAGCCTTTTCCTGGCCCTCCCCCAGTACCAGATAACCTTCTACTTTATAAGCAAAACTGAGTAGCGCCCCGCAAGTTACAAAAATTAATCCCCAGTGAAAAATCACAGACCCCCATATTGCTAACGGTGCTGACCACCGTAATTTTCGACTTTGAAACAAAGTACAGGCTAATAAATTAATCAGGAAAACCAGACCTAAAAATAAAAATACCGGATGCCGAAATAGTTGTGATTGATTAAGAACCATGGCCATTATGCTGTATCCTAACATTAAAAACATAACAACTGCTGCTAAAGAGACTGACCGCAAGAATCGCCCCAGTTTACTTATCATATTACACCTCAATGACGGAATTGAAATAAGGGCTGGTACCGGGCCTGGCTGGCCCGGTACCAGAAAGCCAATTAGTAACCCTTATGGTCTCCACACAAGGAGCTATTAGAACCACAATTGCTCTTGCTATAATTACCCGGCGCTGCATCAACAAACTTATACAATACTGCGCCACTGCTGTACGGCTTAGGATCGGTTGTCAGAACCATCAGATGCGGACGATTGACCCCATGGGGCACAGCACTGTGACACCAGGTACATTGCAAGTAGCCAGCCTTCTTGTGGTCACCGATATTATGCAAGTTTTTAGAGCCACCACCTGAACTGAATCCAGTCTTGTAGGTACTGGAGCCGCCGCCATAAGTACCATAATCATGGCACATATAGCAGAGCATGTTCTTATCATTGGAACCAGAGGTATAGGTCCAGGTCCGGGGCAGGATATTGGCATAAGCTGTAGTGCCTCCAGGAGTCGTAGGCCCGTGACAGGATTTACAGGTCAACTGACTGGTAGCAGTGTAGCCGCCAATGTAGCCACCCCAACCACTGGCTTTACTGGTGCCCAGAACCGCATGATAGGAAGCCTGAGTGGTAGCGAATTCAGCTGCTTGACTGGTATGACACTTGACACAGTCGTTGCTGGTCGCAGTCGGGAAAATACCGGTCAGATGAGGCGCTGTCAAATCAGTATGAACTGTATGACAGGCCGTACACCTGGTGTTCTGACTGCTAATAGCTGTCCGCACATCGGTACGGGTACTGTTATGACAGGTAGCACAGGTGAAGCCGCGGTTCTGATGCTCCACGCTCAGTACATTGCTGTGACACTTGCTGCAGTCCCACTGCGGAGAGTCAACAAAGGTACTGGTATGCACGGTGTTAACATCCGCATGGATGGTATGGCAGGCATCACAGTTAACTTTTCCCTGAGTAATAGCAGTCTGAACCTCGGTCCGGGTGCTCTGGTGACAGACCGCACAGGATCCGGTGCCAGTAGCACTGCTATCAGTAGAAGGATTCCAGCTCAAATCGATTTGAGCCGAGTTAACAGCAGTCGCAGTCACTCCAGCAGGTATGCCAGGCGGCTGAGTATCGGTGCTGCCCGTTACAGGAGTAACTGTAGTACTGGGTGTAGTGACAGAGCTTTCCGTGCTGGTACCGCTGCTCAGCAAGAACCGTACTTCACTGATGGCCGCTTCTTTGTAGGTCCCATCACTGCCAGTCTTGATGCGGAACTTCATCCAGCCAAAATTCTGCATTGTGCTGGCTGCTGAAGTCACATCAATGACATAATCAGCATAGGTCCCTTTGGCGGCAGGATTGGTGATCTTGTAAGTTACGGCTGAGGTAGTGTTGATGCTCTTACCGTCACTCTTATAAGGATAGATCACGATGCTACCAGCACTATCAGTGCTCTTCCAGGAAGCCCGTACCTGTAGCTTTATAGCAGTGTAGTTCTTAGCATCTTCCGGTAACCGTACATATAGCCACTGGTCACTGTTGCCCCCTTCTTTTACCACCACATCAGAGGTGGAATAGAAGGTATCTTTATTATCGGTAATCCGGGTCAAGGCAGTGGGACTCAGTGACCTGATACCTGTATCGGATACACTGTCGCCATTATTGCCGCTAGCATATTCAGCAGCTCCCGGATTCTTGGTTATACTGGTAACCGGTGCCGGTTTAGTGGTAGCACTTACCACAGAGCTGAATCCTGAATAATTACCCGCAGCATCATAGGCCCGTACCCGGAAGTAATAGGTCGTGTTGGGACTCAGGCTGCCCACACTAAAGGTAGTACCAGTAGTAGTTCCCACCTTGACGAAGTTAACATTATCGCTACTGCGCTGCACTTCATAAGCAATACCACTGGATGTTTGCAGTGCCTTCAAGTGTTCCTCAGGCAGGTAATTCTTGTGGCAATCAGCGCAGTTCATGGGCGGATTGGCCACATAACTGGAGGTATGCAGTGTCGTCCAGGACCCATGCACGGTGCCATGGCAGCTATCACAGGCGTAACCGGTCTTAGTTCCGGTATTCCTGCTCCAGTTGCTGGTAATCACCTGCTGCGCTGTGGCAAAGATCGGGCTTTGCGGATTGTCATGACAGGTATTACAGCCTTTGGACTTATGCAGCTCAGTTACCTTCAAGGTGCTATGACAGTTGGTGCAGCTGTAGCCATCCAGGCTGGTCAAGGCGCCATAACCACTGGCAGTATGACCGGGCGCCGGGCTGGTATGCCGTGCTGGTGCCTTAGTACCATCATGGCAGCTACTGCAGTAGGGTACATTGATGGCACCATCTTTGATTATCACACTACCTTCAAAAGTCGGGTTGTGACAGGTAGCACAGGACAGGCCCCGATCCAGGTGCAGTTTTGCCAGCTCAGTAGAACCTGTAGCCTGGTCAGTTGTGTGACAGGCTTTACAGCTTACCTCTTCTTGAGCTTCGAAGCTGTTAACCGGATGCTTGTGCCCGGTACCACCGCTATGGCAAGCATCACAGCTGACATTGTTGTTAGCTATAGCCTGTTGCACTTCCGGTCTGCTGGAGCCGTGACAGGTATTGCAGGTAACAGTGCTGGTTGATTTGGCCTTATGCACTGCCAGTAAGTTATTGCCTGCAGTACCATGGCATTTCAGGCAATCTCCTGCAACAGGATATTTAGTGGTATCCACATTATGAGGTACAGTATGTCGATCAACCATAGTCGCCTGGTGACAACCAGAACAATCAGTATTTAAGGAAGTTACCACAGGCTTATAAGTTGTTCTGGTATGACAAACGTCACAGGAAACCGGTCCGACAGGAGGCTGTACATCATTGTGCAAGCTGATGAACTGCTTGTTATGACAGCTGCCACAATCCGGAGCATATTCCGGCAAGAAGGCCGGGAACTTGTTAACATGCCTTGGCACGTACTGTTCGCTCGGATGCGGTGCCTGAACGCTGGTACCATTATGGCAATCTGTACACTGTTTCAATTTCAGTTGCACCTGGCTGTTCACCGGACTGGTTGTGCCATGACAGGTATTACAGGTATAGGTACCGTTTAATGTAATAGTCGGTTTCAGGTGAGTATCCACCAGGCTGGTGGAGTGACACCAGGTACAATCAACAGGATAGGTAGAGATAGTGGTTATGTGCTTACTGCTGATATCACCATGGCACTCCGAACATTGATAGCCAGAAGTCCCTTTCAGCTGAGCTATGATGGGGGCAACTGTCGTATTGGTATGACAGGTTGCGCAATCCTTGTGAATAGTAACCGTCGATTCGGGACTGCTGTTAGCATCAAAACGCGCCTGGTGACTGGGATTTGCCGCCACAGTACCATTATGACACTCTGTACACAGGTAACCACTGGTACCCTTTAACTGGCTAATAGTGTTATTCGCATTTGTATTGTCATGACAGGTAGCACACTGACTGTGGAATGTTAGTGTAGAAAGAGCCTGACCATTGCTGTCAAACCTGGCCTGATGGTAAGGCTGAGGTGCCACAGTGCCATTGTGGCAATCCAGACAATAATAGGGATTCTTAGTCTTCAAAGCTGAAATGTTGTTGACTACCTGCTGGTTGCCATGACAGGTAGTGCAATCAGGATGGAAACTGGTTGTATTGTAAAGAGTTCCCCCTGCCTCCAGCAAGGCCTGATGGCGCGGTGCCATGCTACCAGTATGGCAGGCACTACAATTGTAACTGGTCTGACCAACCAGAACCTTAATCTGGGTTTTAACATTGCTATCAGTACTCAAGTGGCAGGTATTGCAGCTGGGGTGCATTTTCGGGGTTTCATAAGCTACCCCCGTCTGATCCAGGGTAGCTTTATGGGTAGCCGTCGGTGCCACTACCCCATCGTGACAGCTCCAGCACTGATAGCTACCAGCCTGTTTCAACCCACTGACTTTAGCCTGGGCTGCCGGGTTGGCGTGACAGGTGGCACAATCAGGGTGATACTGGGTGGTATCCAGAGTTGCTGCTCCAGCTTCAGGTTCTGCCTGATGTTTAGGAATAGAAGCTACATTGCCATTATGGCAGTCAGTGCACAGGTAGCTTCCTGCCGTAGCTTTTAGCTGCGGAATAATAGCTGTTACCTGAGCGTTACCATGACAGGTAGTGCAGCTGGGATGGAAACCAACAGTATCAAGAGACGCTCCACCGGAAGTTAAAGCAGCACTGTGCTTGGGTTGCATACTGCCACTATGGCACTCATTACAGGAATAGGCCGAAGCAGGATTGGTTGCTGCCAGGCTATTGATCTTGTCATTCACAGCGGGATTGCCATGACAGGTTGCACAAGCACTATGCATTGCCGGTAAGTCATATTCCTGGTTATTGCCGCTGAATACGGCCTTGTGCAACGGTGAACGGCTCCCGTTGTGGCAGACAAAACAACTGTAGTCCTGGTTGGATGTTGCCAGTGTTTTCACTGTGCCCGCCAGATCCGTCTGGCTGTGACAGGTATTGCAATCACTATGCAACGCAGGTGTGTTGGTAACATTGTCGGCTGTATGAGCAGGTTGATGCTTCAGCGGTGGATTGACATGACAGTTAAAGCATTGTTTGGCAGCCAAATCTGCAACCGGGTCAGTAGTAGCTTTAGCTGCATCTACTACTGTTTTTACATCGGTCCGTACTGAATCACCATGACAGTTGGCACAGTCATTGACTTTACCAGTGTGCTCCTGGTTGAGTTTATCCAGGTGACACTGACCACAGTTAAGGGATATGGGTCCAGTCGAACCGTTTAGCTGATCGGGCAAGACTGTCTGATGCTTGGCATCAATATCGCCATGGCCAGTTAAACCCGTGCTGTGACAGTTATAGCAAAGATCGCTGCCATCAGAACGTTTGCGAACCACATTGGGAAGATTGCCATGACAATTGGATGTCCAACAGGATAATGTCTTAAGGCTGTAAGTCTTCCCATCAGCAGCATAATTATTCTGAGGCAAGTATTTGGTCAAACTATGGCTGATGTGAGTCACATTATTATGGCAGGCATCACAGGACACATTGCTGTGACAGCGCATGCAGGAACTAGTTGTAGCCTGAAGATTGTTACCAGCATGGACATTATGCAGATAGCTGGCACTGGATTGTAGAGCCAGTGTCCCGGTAAAGTAACCCACACCATCGACCAGCACCGTCGGCCAGCTGGCATGTGCCCCCGACATATGGCAGACAGCACAGTTACTGCCTTTGGTTAGCGGAGAAAGTTGAAAATTTTGTACCGTCGACTGATGGCAAAGGGCACAATCACTGCTGGACTGCGCTTCAGCCCGACCGGATAGAAAAACCATCGCAACCAGCAACATTAAACAAAGTACTATTCCTGGCAGCTTTCGTCTCAATGCTGAGACCACCATCCGTTCACCTCCTCTGCTAGTGATGTTATTCACATACAAACCTTCTTCACCTCCTTCTCAATATCTTTTATTCGACATGTGTTAATAAATTCCTGCAATTAAAAAGAAAATTCCGCCATTACTGGCGGAACAAAAATCTTATTGATAATCAAAGCTGTGACAGTTACGGCAAAGTTTCTGGTTATCCGGTCTGACACGTCTAATACTGTAACCTGTATCATGACAGGCAGAATTGTTACAACTAAGAGGTACTAAGCTATAGCTAGCACCACTAGCTCTAAATTCGGCCCTGGCCGCAACCTGTCCATGCTGCTCATGATTGACTGTACTATGACAGCTTTTACAGGATGCCTTTGCATGACAGCGCATACATAGGGAAGTTGTTGCCGCCAGGTTATCACCGTTATGCCAGCGGTGGATTTCTGCCGCTGTAAGGTTTAAGGAGTTAGTAGTGGCAAAATTGCCTTCCGGAAGCATAACACTTACATTGCCATGGCCAACATAATGACAGATCTTGCAGGTTACACTTTTGTTAACCTGGCCCTCTGAAAATGCCTGGCCTGCTGGCTGATGGATTGTTGAGTGACAGGCAGAACAATCATTATTTCTTGTAGCAATAGCTGCCTGCACGGCGGGATTGCTACTTTGATGACAGCTCTCACAGGATAAATTGGTCTTGCCCAGGCTGGTCAGATTTTTAAGATGTTCTTCAGATATATCTGTTTTATGGCAAACTACACAGTCAGATCCTTGTTGATAGGTAATAACGTGGGTTCCGGAGAGGTTACCATGAACTGTATGACAGGCATCACATCTGGCATTACCAGCAAGAACTGCCTGGCGTACTGTCGCCTGGTTGGATTTATGACAGCTATCGCAGGTTTTGCCGGTATGCTGGGTTAGTAAATCATTACTGTGACATTCAGAACAATTCGAGCTGCTATAGCCCGACCAGTCTGTGAGGTGATAGTTCTGGTACTGTTCAGCGTGTCCGCTATGACAGGCTGAACAGTTAACATTCCCACTGCTTACTACTTCAGCAACTGGGGCAGGAACGCTGGCTCCATGACAGAGGTTACAATCATAGGCCTGACCATTGCGATCAGTTCGTGCCGCATGCTCACCTGTCAGAGTCGCCTGATGGCACTGGGTACAATTACTCCCGGCAACAAATACTTGATGGAGAGCATTAATATCTCCCTGTCCATTCATATCAAAGTTATGGCAGTTTAAGCATAGCTGGCTGCCATCAGCTCGAAGTCTTTTTACACTACCCAGTACGCCGTGGCAATTACTGTTGGTACAGTTTTCCTGCAGGACAAGAATAGATGTCCCATTAGCAACTCTTAGCTGTTGCCCCTGGTATTGAGTGGAACTGTGACTGCCGTGGGTCAGATCTATGTGACAGGCCTGACAGGCAACAGTGAAATGGCATTTTTGACAGCTACTGGTGGTTGCAGGCAAATTATCGCCCCGGTGAACAGAGTGTAAAACTGCTGGTTGTGAATTTACACTGGCGGCCGACTGGAACCAGCCAGCACCCCCGGGATCAAGATAGCTGGTGTTGTGTCCCGCTTTATGACACTTATAACATACCGCCGCCTTGTTCATCGGCGCCTGCTCAAACATAACTGTCGGGTTGACATGCGGTGTATGACACCCTGTACACTGGGTATTGTTCAGGGCAATCGCCGTTTGAACTGTAGCACTGGTATTATCATGACAGGTGCTGCAGGTTATGCTATTTCCCTGCCTATCCTTTTTACCGATATGTTCACCTGTCAAATTAGCTTGGTGGCAATTGCCACAGTTTGTTGATACTCCGTCAAAATTGGTCAGATGATAACTGCTTACATCGGTGCCATGCAACGTATGACACGCATCACAGCGGATATTATTTTGTTTTATTGCATCCTTTACTTCCTGTCGCTGAGAATTATGACAGGAGCTGCAAGTAAGTAAATTTCCATCTGTCCCACGGCGACGGGCGTGTTCATCCATTAAATTGTTAAGATGGCACTGACTGCAATCCTGTTGCGGAAAAGTGGCAGCAAAATTCAATGTATGCTTGCCAGTTACATCACCATGTCCTGTACTAACGGTAATTGTGTGACAATTTAAACACAGGTCACTATTATCTCCCCTCTTCCTGACTACCGTGGGCAAATTCTGGTGACAGTTACTAGTCCAGCAACTCAGAGACACATTAGTATACGAGGTTTTGATGGCTGCAGGCTGGGTCAGCGCAGCATACCGGGTAGAGCTATGGTTGGCGTGGCCAACATTCTGGTGGCACATGGTACAGGATACGTTACCATGACATTTATTACAGGAAGAAGTAGTAGCTTGCAGGTTATCCCCCGCATGCAGCTGGTGCAGCTGTTGTGCGGAACTATAAACCGCATCCATGGTACTAAAATAGCCTGCATTAGGCACCAGCACAGTATTCCAGGTAGCATGGGCCCCGCTGTTGTGACAGCTCGCACACTCAGACGTGCGACTCAACGGCGGTAAAGTAAAGTTGCTGATCGTTTGCCCATGACACAGACTGCAATCTTCGGCTGCATAAACAGGACTAACGATGCAAAAGAACAAAAAAAGCACAAACATTAAAGCCTTTCTGCTCATAGTACACCTCCTTTGCCAAAACTCAGATAGACATTTCTATCATTTTATCTAAAATTCCTGCAAAACCTGTCAGTTTTTTACCGACAAAAATCGACACCTCCGCAAGTGGAGGTGTCGATTTTGCTGCTAGCAGCTCGATTTATTAAGGCTTGTTGTACTGAGCAGCACCATGGCAGCTGTAGCAGACATCCCGCTCAGGCAGACGCAGCAGAACAGAGCTAAGGCTTTGGGCTTGACCGTTATAGCTTGCATAACGCATAAACCCGTTAGAAGTAGTGGCAGAAGAACCATGAGCCCGGTGGCAGCTCAAGCAGTTCAGCTTGCCAGCAGAGTCAAGAGCAATTCCATCATCACTATCCAGACCAGGATTCCATTCAGGGTGGGTAGTTTGTGATACCAGTACACCCATGGCATGACGATATTTGCCATTGACATCAGCAGTGTGACCAGAACCAGCTACACCTTCAGTATTAAAGACTCCATGGCAGGCACCACACCAGGCGTTGATACCTGTACCATACTGGGTTACCCTGTTAGTACCGGTATTATTAGTTGTGTTGCTGATAGTCCATAGGCCCATGTAGGGAACATCCACACCCAACGGTGCCTTCTTCAGTAACCGCGGGTTTTTGCTGGTATAAGTTGTGTTATCATAGGTACCGCCAGCATGGGGGTTGTGGCAGGAGCCGCAACGGAAATTGTCAGCCAAAGTTCCGGAACCGCCGGGAATCTGGAATCCGTTGCCCACACCGGCAGGCATATTGGTGGAACCAGAGTCTTTTTCTACGTTATGCACAGAAGTAACAGCTTTATAGGTTCCAGAACCACCAAAATCGTAGGCCTGATCAAAACCTCCGGCCCAGGAAGGATTCCAGGTAGTGCCGTCCTCGGTTTGGATCTTACCATTTTTGACATCAAAACCGCTGATACCGGCATTACCATGGCAAACGAAACAAAATTCAGTCTGGTTGGTACCGCCCTTTAACAGTTTGGCTGCGGAAGCACCGTGGGTTACGTGACAGTCAGCACAGCCTTTGGAGTTCCCGGCAAAGTTACCGTGAGTTACCGGCCCTGAGTAGTTGATAGCAAATGCTACCGACGGCACCGTGAAGAGAGCGCAAAGAGCTGCCAGCACAAATAACATGCGCTTCTTCATAAGCGTTCACCTCCTATTAAATATTACTTTAGATAAGATATAATTAGCTTTCCAGCAGCCACCGTCTGCCGGAAACTTTTAAAACTACTTGAGGTCATAAACTACAACTCTGCTGTTGCCATACTCCACCACATAAAGTCTCAGATTATCATCTATAAAAACTGAATTTGGTAGCTCTAATGAATCCGGTTCTCCGGCAACCGTCTTGTCCTCTGCATAGCTAAATCGTTTTACTACAATCCCTTTTTCATCAGTTATCGCTACCATGTTACTTAAGGTTTCACAGGTATACATATAGCCCTTTTTATCAAATGCCAGCCCTCTGGGTATCGCATAGCCCCCTGTCCCATTTTCTTCTTTCCCCAGCAAAACTTTGATGGACTTGCCGTTTTCATCAATCACCTGAATGCGGTTATTGTTGGAGTCGGCAATCCAGATCTGGCCCTGGTCATCAACTTTGATACTCAGAGGATAATAAAACTCTCCCGGGTTTCCGCCCCGTTTGCCAATTTGTTTCAGGACTTTGCCTTCCGGTGACACGATATGAACAGTAGTTTTCGCACCAGTATCAAGAACATAGAATTTTCCATCATGGTAAGCAATGTTTACAGGAGATGTGGCATAATCAGATTTAAAATATCGTTTAAAATTACCATTCAGATCATAAACTACTATCTTCTTCAATGCAGGGTCAACTACATAAATTTCATTATCTACCGCAGTAATACCGATTGGGTCCTCCAGCTTGCCCTGACTGCCACTCTTTCCAAATTCCTTGATAAATTTACCATTATAATCGGTAATTATCACTCGTCCATTATCGGTATCGGTAATATAGATGCGATCATTCACGACCACCAGGTTATAGGGGTGATTTAAACGCTTGCTGTCAGGTCCGTAAATAGTGTAAAGATATTTAGGATTAGGTACAGTCGATGTTACATCTAAAACACTGGCTACCTTATCAATCGGGCTCTGTTTTTTTAAATAAAACCAGCCAAAGCCTACCACCGCTAGCAAAGACACAGCTAAAATGATATTAATTAAAGTGCTTAATTTAACTTTTTTCATGGTTACCCCTGAAACAGGGCCCACCTCCTGTTACTGCTGTTTAGCTAATTCCTGTTTCAATTGTAAGGCCTCCTGATAATCAGGGACGAATTTCAGTGCTTTTTCCACATCAGCCCTGGCCTTGGCAATTTCACCCATATCCTTGTATACGCGGGCCCGGGAAACCAGAACATCCGCCGCTCCGCTTTCCAGGCGCAAAGCAATCTCAAATGCCTTTAATGACTTCTCATATTCTTTTTTATCTGCGTACAGTAAAGCCAGATTATACTGGGCCAGAAAGTGCCACTTGTTTTTCTTAACTACCTTTTCTAGATAGCTAATAGCTTCGTCTTTTTTCCCTATTTCCTTATAAGCCAGCCCCAGATTAAAGAGTACAGCCAGATCATCTGGCTTTGCCAGCTTTTGGGCCTCTTGATATTCCCGCAAAGCCTTATCCTTTTCTCCTCGTCTCAAATACTGATACCCTAAAGCCAGATGGCCTCTGGGATCCTTGGGATCCTTTTTCACCACTTCCATAGCAGCCTTGAGCTGGATATCATCAACAGTAACCTGCTCGTACTGGTTCCAGAAGAATTTATAACCCACAAATAAGCCTACACTAACGATAAGGACCAAGGATAACGCAAGGATCAAGAGCGCTTTCCCCAGAGATAGTTCTTTTTCCATGTCCATCGCTCCTATTTCTTTTTCGGTAAAATACGGTGAATAATGATATCCTGATTGCGTTTCTCACCATGACACTTCAAACATAACTGTGTTCGCGGCTCAAGAGTGAAATATTGATTGGGGGTACCATGGGGTCCATGACAACTGGTACAACGCATGCTGATACCGCGTATAGGATCCGTATATTTGGGCCCGACCGGATGGTTAATAGCGGCACGGGCTATTTTACCATGACAGGTTTTACACATATCCAACTGGTCTGCAAAAAGCAAGGGCCTGTATTGCGAACCATGCGGCTGATGGCAATTGATACAAAGCCCCTTACCAGCACGACCAACAGCTTTCTTGGCATGGGCCAGACTTTCAAAACCTTCGCGCAGCCAGCCATGGCAGTTATAACACAGCTCATTTCCCGGAGCTATGGTCATCCTTTTACCAGGCCCGGAGTGAGGATTGTGGCAGCTAAAACACTCAATCCTACCCGTATCAACCGGGTGATGAGAGGGCATACTAAAGTAGGATCGATACTTGCCATGACAGAGATAACACAACTGACTTCCTGGTTCTAAAACCAAACTCTTATTGTAAGACCCATGCGGTGTATGACAACCGGTACATTGTCCTTTGGCAAAGGGAGGATGCTGATAACCAACCTTTGTTTGTTCTGCCTTATCTACATGACAGCTGAAACACAGCTTTTCTTTCGGATATCTCAACATCTTCTCGCCACTGGTAGCATGAGGACCATGACAGCCTATGCAGTTTCCCTCAGCATAAGGCTTATGTTTAACTGGCATACTTCTTTCAGCCAGGCGGTCATAATGGCAGGAAAAACAGAGTTTATCTCCTGGTAACTTGGTTAGACCTTTGCCTGTCGAGGCATGAGGGGTATGGCAGTCGGTACAATACCCTTTCGCAAAAGGCGGGTGTTTACTGGGCAAACCCGCATACCTCATCGCAACAGTATGGCAGGATTGACATAATTGTTGCTCTGGTATTCTCAGTTGCCTGGGGTAGTCAGATGCATGAGGATCATGGCAATCTATACAGCGCCCTTTAGCAAAGGGAGGGTGCTTAACCGGCATTGCCATTTCGTTTTTCCGATCGAAATGACAGGTAGCGCACAGCTTATCAATCTCAACTACAAATTCTTTTTTACCACTACCTACGGTATGAGGGACATGACAGTCTGTGCACTGCCAGCGCACAAAAGGGGCATGTTGATATTTCTTGCGAAAATCAGCACTTTTATCGGAATGGCAGGTGCCACATACTTTGCGGTCACCTTCACCACTTTTTCCTGGTTCTTTTGCTTCATCAGTATTTAGCAAACCATCTATCTGAACCAATCCAGCCAGCTTTTCTATTCCATTCTGGAGAAGCTGTCGGCCGGTATCGGTAATTAACATGGTAAAAACTAGAGCCACCGCTGTAATAATCGACACTATGTAACTCAGCCAGCGCCCCATGGAAATCGGCCCCTTTCCCCAACCAACCATCGGATTGTGATATTTATTACATTTTTCCTCATTTGTGGGCTGATCTCTGTTGCCAGCGGTGCCCTTCGCTTGTGTTTAATTTATCATTTCGACAAATATTGCAAAAATCCTTCCTTAGTCAGCCCTGCTTAAAAAATTTTATTAGATAAAGGGACAGCGTATTGCTGTCCCTTTTTAGGTTTTGCCACCATTGGTGTGACACCGGAAGCAGTTGGATGTATCGTGACACTCAAAACAGCGACCGGTACCAGTACCTTTTTCCTTCACATATTTAGGATGAATTTGACGCCAGTTAGACGGGTGTGAACTGGGCCCTTGCGGTTTACCGCTTTGTACCCCCCCGTTTTGATTGCTCCCACCTGTGAAAGTAGTTTGCCCTGGTAAAACCGTTGGTCCATGACATTTAGCACAATAAGTAGTGGTCGCTGTAGAATTGACTGCTGGTTTATTTTGATCATGACAGATGAAACAACCATCTTTATCCTTGCGAGCCGAATGTTTGTGGACTATCTTCCAGTCAGCAGTATGGCTTTGCGGCCATTTCCTGTGACAGGTATAACAGAAAACATTGCCCCGGACATAATCCCTGGTTGAGACTTTTGTGCCTTCCTGAGTTTGCAATGAGAATGAATGGCACTTATTACAGTAATCAATGTCCTTCATAGCCAGTCGGCCATGCTGATACCACCAGTCCTCCTGTTCATGGTTGGTAGGTATGGCAATAGTCTTATGACAGGCCTCACAACGAGTGGTAACATTCCGTTTGGTATGACATTCCAGACAGGTATTCATTTTGGGTTTGGCCAGCTTACCATCAGTCTGTTCTCTTGCTACTGTCTCATTCCAGGCCAGAAACTGAATCCTGTTAGTCACTTTCCGTTTGGCAATTTCCCCATGAGCTACACCGCTGTGGCAATCAACACAGTAAACCCCTTTGGCATCATGGCGATCATGGGGGATTATCAAGTCCCCGGAAACAGTGAACTGACGATTACCAGGCGAATGGCATTTCTTACAGGTATTATTGGGAATGGGATTTTCCATTTTAATCGGCCGTGGATAGGTACCGGTAAAGTGGAGGTAGACCTCTTTAACTGCACTGATTTTATGGATGAGCAGACTGGCCAACCCCGGCTCTATATGGCATTCGGTGCAACGAAATTGACGATGAGATGTTACTTGCCAGGTATAATACTCAGGTCTCATCTCATGACAGGATTGACAAAAATCCGGCTCCATCGTAATCTGGATAGCCCCTACTGTCGCAACCCCGATAAAAATCAGTAGTCCGCAGACCAGTATGAAAGCCTTTAACCGGTTTTCTGTCGTACTGAGGTCCAGCTTTAACCTCCACTTACCCATTATCGCCTATCCTCCTAATATTAGTGGCAACGGTCACAGGTAATGCGAGCCGGTGCCTGTGGTCCTTCTTTGCTGGTTTGACTGTGGCAGGCAAAACAATTGTTAATGCCTTTAGCTGCCACTTGAGTCTTGTGTATTTTCCTCCACGTAGCCTCTTTATGGCTGGCAGGGGCCTGGCTGTGACAATTCACACAGTATTCATTGCCCCAGGCATAGGCAACGGCCTTATTGGTGTGTACCACCTGTTTTACAGTCATCCCATAGTTATGGCAGGACTTACAAACATTAATATCTTTTTCAGCATCTTTACCATGCTGCGGCAACCATGCTGCTACCGGTGTATGATTATCCGGAGTCTTGATGGTAGCATGACAGGTTTCACACTTGATGGATTGCTTGTTCTTCACATGGCATGCAATACAGTCGTCCATGTCTGCTTTAGTGAATTCGCGAATAGTCTGCTGTTTTCCGTCGTCTAATGTCCATGCCGCCAGATCGCCTTTTTTCACAGCCGTTGGTGACCCTTCAGTAATCATACCCCTTTCGGAAATCTTGCCGTGAGCCACCCCTGCGTGACAATCCACACAGTAGACCTCTGTAATTTTGCTCTCAATATGTCTGGTATGAGGGATCTTTATATCCCCGGAAACAGTGAATTTACGAGTAGTGATAGAGTGACATTTCTCACAAACGAAATTCTCAATTTTGTGTGACATTTTAATCGGAGTAGGATAAGTATTGGTAGCGTATAAATATAATTCCTTCATCGCCCCGATCTTGTGCTTGATCAGGTTAAATACACCGGGCTCTATGTGACACTCCGTACAGCGGATATTGCTGTGGGAGGTCGCCTGCCAGGTTCGATACTCAGGCTTCATGATGTGACAGGTCTGGCAAAACTCAGGGTACATAGTCAGCTGAATTGCCGTAACTGTAGCCACACCAATGAAGATAAGCAGACCGCTGACCAGAATGAACAGTTTCAGCTTATCTTCTGTCTTGCTGAGATCGAACTGCAGCCATTTTGGCCTCAGACCCATGAAAACTCCCTCCTTGTTATGACATTCACATTCTTGCAGCAATGGACGACGAATATATTCGCCGTCCTTCTCTACAATTCCTCTTTTTTGTAAGGAAAATTTTTAGTAATTCCGCCGATTTATGAAATGAGCCAGCTTCTCCAGCAAATCACGGGTTGGATTGACCGGGAGTATGGCCAATTCGCGCAAACCTTTCTCCACAAAGCGTCGACTGATTTCCCTGGTTTTCTCAATGGCACCAGCTGCTGAGATCAGCTGGATGGCTTCCTTGATTTCCTTTTCCCCTTTTTCGCGCGCAGCCAGAATTTCAGCCAGCCGGGAATTTTCTCCGTAGTATCTAAGGGCAAAAATCATCGGCAAAGTCATAATCCCCTGACGAATATCTCCACCTATGGGTTTTCCCAGTTTTTTCTGGTCAGCAGTTAGATCAAGAATATCATCGGTAATTTGAAAGGCCATACCAATATAGTGGCCAAAACGACCCAGGGCCCGCACAATCGCTCGTTCCGCTCCTGCTGCCAGGGCCCCACAGCGGCAAGATGCCGCAATCAACAGGGCAGTCTTCCTTTCAATCCGGTAGAAATAGTCCTTGATAGTTTGCCTGATATCAAAAGCAGTGAGGATTTGCTGGATTTCGCCTTCGCACATCTTAACACTGGTGGTAGCCAAAATGCCACTTATTTCCCTGTTACCGATACTATGAATCAACTGCAAGGAACGGGCAAAAATATGATCGCCGGCATGCATGGACATCCTGTTGCCCCATTTGGCCCGCACAGTAGGTAGACCGCGTCTTGTGCTCGAGGCATCAATCACATCATCATGGACCAGAGAGGCCATATGTATAAGCTCTAAAGCCACTGCCAGCGGTATCATTTTCTTGAGATCATAATTGCTAAACTTGCCCGAAATCAGGGCAAAAGCAGGACGCAAACGTTTCCCTCCCGCTGCCAGCAAGTGGGAAGAAGCCTCCTCCAGGACAGGAATTGGCCCTTTTACTGCTTCCTGCAGCTCCTTCTCTACCAGTTGCAAATCACTACTGATTTCACCAAAAATATTCCAGGTATTCATTAAATAGTTGCATCCTTTCTTCTCGTCAACTGCTTGGACACATAGATATATATATTCAATCTCCATCAAAAAATTCCTGCTTAGAAAAAAGACTGTCAGCCTTAGCCGACAGTCTTATTGCTGTCTCCTTCCGATTTGGGCTCATCTTTTACCGCTTCGGTTATTTCCTTTTGCACTTCCCGGGAGGCCCGCTTAAACTCATTGATACTTTTCCCCAGAGCCCTACCTACATCCGGTAATTTACCCGGGCCAAAAATAATCAGTGCCAGCACCAGAATGACAATTAACTCCGGCATACCCAGACCGCCAATAAAACCAAACATGAGACTTATTCCTCCTTCTGGTTGACAAAGTTGAGGGCTATTGATTCAGCATCCAGCAACCAGGGATGGACATCCTGCTTGCCAGTGCGCAAATCCAGAACCTTTAAAGAATATCCGCACTTCCTACAGCTATCCAGTTGCCAGCCCGGCAGTTCCTCGGCCTTGCGGTAATACAAGGTCTCATGGTCGCGATTACCACAGGCCGGACAGGCAAGAGCAGGATAATCCCAGCGGGTAGTGCAACTGCCACAAACCAGCTGTCTGGCCCCACCTGGTCCGCTCAGTACTGCCAGCAAAGGGATACTGCCACAGAGAGGACAGTGGGCGATATTATTTTTAGTTTCCAATTCCTTTTTTAGCATTTCTTTTTGTTGTTTAAGGATTGGATAGAAAATCAAGGTTCGCACCCAGGCAGCCTCCGTTTGCCCGGGTTGATAGGCCCAGAGGCCATTTATATCCATGGTTAGGAATTCCTGAAATAACCGCTGCCAGTCCCCCTTTTTCTCCGGCTTCAGTTCCTGTAAAAATGCCTGCCATCCCAGTAAATACTGGCGCCAGTCATCATCATCTGCTTGCCAGCGGCAATCGGCCAGCAAAAAAGGCTGTCCCTCCATATTTTCTGCCAGTTCTACCTGTAGACTGACCGGGAGCTGATTTTCTGCAAAAGCCAGAATTCGTTTAACTACCTGCACTAATTCCTGCATTAGACATCCCTAACCTTTCTTTATAATTATCGCATAAACAGAAGGAAAAAACAAGGGAGGGTAATACCCTCCCCGGCAGGGTTAGCCCCGCATTTTCCCCTTGATCTCCTGATACCACAGGGGGTAATGGCTTTTGGCAAATTCCGCATCCACATAACCGCTCAACATACCGTTGATAGCCTCGTTGGTCTTGGGATGAAAAAGAGCCAAATAGGCATGACCGATCATAGCTGTAAAGGTCAGGACAAAAGCTAGATCATGAACGATCAGGGCCAGTTGCTGGGTTCCCTGGCTGAAGCCCTGGGGGAACCAGAGGATCAACCCGCTGATAGCCAGCAAAGTGCAACCTACCAGCTGCAGCAAGGAGTTAACCTTTTCACCGGCATTGAAGCGGCCCTGGGGCGGTACTTCGACATGAGCTCCAAAAAACTCTTTGACAAAGGCACCAAAGAAGGCGAAATCATTGGCACCCCAGCGAAAAACATGGCTCATCCATTCTTTGAAACCTGCCGGATTGGCAAACAGCGAGAGAATCGGCAGGACAATAAACCCTACTGCTGCAATCCGGTGCAGAAGCCGGGCCCCTTGCATGCCTCCGAATAGAGGTGCCAGGAAGTCCAGGACATCCATGTAAATCAACATGCCAGTAAAGGCAAGGAGCAGGAATGTCACTGTATGGGACCAGTGGGCAAACCGGGCCACCGCCCCGAAGCGTAAAACCTTTTCCCCGCTTTTAGGCGCCATGGCTTTTCCCTCCTTTATCTACAGAATGGCTATTCTCCCGAATCCGGGTGAGGAAGGCGCTGACCGCCACAGCTCCCAGGGCAGCCAGAGGTAAAGCCTTGCCGATGGGCTGGATCACATCCTTCCAGGTGGTGAGAATGGCCGGAACCGATGGCTGTTTGGGCAAATCATAAAATTCCGGTGCTTTAGGCAGGAGATAGAAAACATTGGTCCCGCCCAGGAATTGCTCATCTAATCCATACAAGTTGGCTTCGGGATATAATTGCTTTACTTCTTCCAGCCGGGCTTTTGCCTTGCTGACCAGCTGGCTTCTTTCCCCGAACTGGACAGCTCCGGGCGAACAGGTTTTACTGCAAGCCGGGGTCAATCCTTCCGCTACCCGGTCAAAGCAAAGAGTGCACTTGCCCATTTTCTGCACTCCCTCATCCACTTTGGGAATACCGAAGGGACAATATTTAGCACAATAGCCGCAGCCAATGCATTTGTCGTAATCCCTGACCACCGCTCCGGTTTCGGTGTGGCTGAGGGCATTTTCCGGGCAGGCCTTGATACAGGCCGCTTCTGTACAGTGCATACATTGCCTTTTGAAGAAAAACCATTGCACCTGGCCATTTTCTTCAACTTCCTTGAATTTAATCAAATTATAGGTATGAGGCGTGGTATCCGGCATGGATTGCAAACCTGAGTAATAGGCCGTCTTCTCCCCCGGCAACTGATTCCAGCTTTTGCAGGCAGTCTGACAGCCCCGACAGCCGACACAAAGGGTCAGGTCGACAAACATGCTAAGTTTCTCTGCCATTCTACTCCGCCCTCCTTATATTGACCAAGAAGGCCTTGTATTCGGGAATCATGGTATTGCCATCCCCTACATGCGGGGTCAGCTTGTTGGCAATATCACCGGTAATCAGCCCCTGATAGCCAAAGTGCCAGGGCATCCCTACCTGATGAATGGTCTTGCCCATCACCGTCAGGGGGCGGAAACGTTTTGTGACCATAGCCCTTGCCTTGACCTGGCCGCGGCTGTTTTCCACGATTACCATATCCCCATCCTTGATCTTCAGTTCAGAGGCCAGAGCTTCCCCGATTTCCACCACCATCTCCGGTACCAGTTCCGCCTGCCATTCCAGGTTTCTGGTCATCTGACCGGCCTGCCAGTGCTCTGAGAAGCGATAGGTGGTAGCCACATAGGGATATTTGGCCGGATCGGATTGTTTATCCGGCTCCCAGACCTTGACAACCGGGTTCAGTTGTACCTTGGAGAATGGATTCTGAACCGGGCTCTCCCAGGGCTCATAGTGTTCCGGGAAAGGTCCTTCATTCATCTTATCCTTGGCGAAGAGCCAGGCCTTGCCGTCATCCTGCATGATAAAGGGATTGAGGAAGGCCGGATCATCGGGGCCAATTACCGCCTTGAAGTCAGGCACGTCATGGCCGACCCATTTCTTCTGCACAGCATCCCACCAGATGACAGCCTTATCCGGATGCCAGGGCTTCCCGGTGGTGTCTGCTGAAGCCCGGTTGTACAGGATACGGCGGTTCAGCGGCCAGGCATAAGACCATCTGGGATAAATACCCAGACCACTGGGATCATCCTGTTCCCGGAGCTGAGCCAGGTTTTTTCCTTCTTCGGGGTAAATTCCTGAATAAATCCAGTTACCACAGAGGGTGGAGCCATCATCCATTAAGGAGAGGAAGTTTTTGACCTGCTTGCCTGTAGCAGTTTCCTGACCATTTATTTCGCGAGCAACCTTATCTACATCGCACTCATCACCATCACCAAAGTTCCAGTAGAGATACTTAATCGGTTCATCAGCAGGGTTGGTACTATCCTTGTATGTTTCCTTCAGCCGACGCGCCAATTGATGTATAATATCCAGATCAGCTCGCGACTCACCCAGAGGTTCGACCGCCTGCCAGCGCCACTGAGACCAGCGGCCGGAAGATGCAATGCTGCCCTCCTTTTCAAAGGAAGCAGCTGCCGGTAAAACAAAGACCTCAGTCTTGATCTCGGCCGGGTTAGCCCCTGCTTCTTTTGTCCAGAAGGTCATAGTTTCAGTCAGCCAGAGGTCGGCTGCGACCAGCCAATCCAGTTTCTCCAGAGCCTTTCTCTCTTTATTGGAATTTGGGCCACCTACAACCGGGTTCTGGCCCCAGCAGATAAGCCCTTTAAGTTTTCCTTTATACATGGCCTCAAAAAGTCCAATATGTGTATAGTTGGTCTTAGGATCACGCTTGGGCAAATACTGATAGGCAAACTCATTATCCGGGCGGGCAGCATCACCCCACATTGCTTTTAGGTAACTTACAAAAAACTTAGGCAGGTTCGTCAAAAATCCACCTTTAGGAGTTTCTTTTTCAATATATGCTGAAAGGGTAGCATGTTCAGGATCCGCTGTCGGCGTAGGTATATAGCCTGTGATTATGTTGTTTAATAAACCGAAATCAGTAGAGCCCTGCACGTTGGACTCACCCCGCAGAGCATTTACACCGCCACCAGGAATACCTATATTACCCAGTAAGAGCTGCAGAATAGCATAGGCCCGCACATTTTGTGAACCAACAGTATGCTGGGTACCACCCATTGCATATAGAATCGTGCCTGCTTTATCAGGTACACCGGTAGCCGCATAGGTTTTACAAATCTCTTCATAGAGCTCTTTCGGTGTACCGGTTACCTGGCATACGGTATCAATATCATAACGGGAATAATGCTTTTTCAGCAACTGGAAGACACAGCGCGGATCCTGTAAAGAGGGGTCACGCAAAGGCTTGCCTTCCGCATCAAGTTTATAGCCCCAGAGTTTTTTGTCATATTTTCTGTTTTTTTCATCATAGCCGCTGAACATACCATCATTGAAATCATAGGTGTCGGCTACAATGAAAGAAGCGTTGGTGTAATTGACTACATAGTCTTTGAAGTACAGGTTATTTTGCAGGATATAATTGATCATACCCCCGATAAAGGCAATGTCAGTACCAGAACGCATCGGTGCATAAATATCGGCTTTGGAAGAGGTACGGGTAAAACGCGGGTCAACGGAAATGATTTTGGCTCCGCGCTTCTCCTTGGCTTCCATCAGCCACTTGCTGGAGATAGGATGATTTTCAAAGGCATTGGAACCAATAATCAATGCACAATCGGTATTTTTTAAATCAATCCAGTGGTTGGTCATTGCTCCACGACCAAATGAAGGCGCCAGACCGGCGACCGTAGAGCTGTGTCAAATACGGGCCTGGTGTTCGAGATAGACTACGCCCAGCCCCCGCATCAATTTTTGAACCAGATAGCATTCTTCATTATCTAAAGCTGCACCACCTAAAGAGGCGATAGCTTCAGTCCGCATGACTTTGATGCCATCTTTTTCAACTTCAAAGGTCTTATCCCGGGTTTCTTTAATCCGCTTTGTAATTTCTGTCAACATCCAATCCCAATCTTTTTCTTCAAACTTATCGCTGCCCGGAGCCCGGTAGAGGGGTTTAGTCAAGCGCCGGGGATTGGGCTTACCTACTGCTAGATTACGGATCTGGAAAATGGATGCTCCCTTACTACAGGCACCGCCCCGGTTAACCGGATGGTCCGGGTCCCCGTCAATCAACAATAACTCCCCATTAGCAGTGTCCACGTGAGCGATCATCCCACAGCCCGCACTGCAAAACGGGCACAGGGTAGGTACTCGTTTGGCATCCTTGATTCGGAACTGTTTGGCCTGGGCCCTGGCAGGTGCAGTATCAATGCCAAGTACACCCGCTGCCGCCAGAGCACCACTAAGACCAGAGATTTTGAGAAAATCCCGTCTTGTTACGGCCATGCCTTCATCCCCTTTCTCATCTTAATTTTTTGAATTTTTGCTTTTCTATTATCCATCAGCTTCCGCGATAGGTCAATTTTTTGTAAGTAAAGTAAATTATGAAACTAATGTAATTTACAAAAATAGATCCTGTGGCCAGAAAAACCACAGGCTTATCCTTTTTCGAAAATCTGATATAACTTTACCGGTCTACCAATAGCTCCGTATTTTACTTCCACCTGAATTCTACCGTTTTTTTCCAGATAATCCAGATAGCGTTTAACTGTTACCCTGGTCAGATTCACCCCTTCAGCTATTTCTTCCGCCGACAGGGCCTCTGTTTGCTGGGTCAAATAGGCCAGTATCTGCTTTAAGGTAGATTCGTTCAGACCCTTGGGTAAACTTTCTTCAACGCTGGCAAGACTGGCAGGGGTATCAACTTCGGCTGCCCCCTTTGAAGCCAGCTGAGGCTGCCCCTGCTGCTGACTGATCTGCTGGGTCAACTTCTGCAATTCCTCTACCATCTGGTTAAAAGCCTGAGCCAGTTGCCCGATCTCATTGGAGCTATCCACTTCCACCTTGACTGCCTGATGCCCGGAAGCTACTTCCATAGTTCCCGCTGTAATTTGCTGTAAGGGGCCGATAATAACCCGCTGGGTAAAAAACCAGCCCGCCAGTGCTACCAGCAAGGTTATACCAGCGCTGATGGAAATCACAGTAAAAATTGATTCTTTTAACAGCTGATCTGACAGTCGCTTGGAAATACCTACATAAAACATGCCAATGATGTTACCCTGACTATCCCGCAGGGGTTTATAAGCGGTCTGATAGTACTCGCCAACCACATTGGCTTCACCCAGGTACACCTGTCCATTCTTCAACACTGTGCGGGCCACCGCATCCGAAACTTTCGTTTTTAAAGCCCGCTGGCCATCCGGCCCCCGTACAGTAGTGGCCACTCTGGTATCACCCAGGAAAATGGTCACAGTATCCCCCGTTAGACTGGCAATATAATCTACCAGTTCCAGGTCGTTATTGATTTTATGCTCGCCTTTATATAACTCGCCATTTTTCACCTGCCAGGAACCCGGGTACATTAAATCGATAATAGCTTCCCCTGTGGCCAGGTCGCTTTTAGCTTTAGTTTCCGTGGCCAGAATGGCCCTTTCCTTCATATGAATGCTGATCACAACAGTTAATAAGAGCGACAGCAGGAGGATAGGTCCCAGAACTAATAGTAATAATTGTTGTTTCAGGGACTTCATCTTTTATCACTCCCTACAAACATCTACTTACAGTTATACAGGAAAAGCCCGTATTTTTCAATCAATAAATTTGACAATAAGCATTTTATTTAATATAATCTAATACGGTAAGGGAATGAATGAGGTCTGGTGGCCTCCCCGGCCTTCAAAGCCGCGTGTTTCGGGGTAGCCCCTCGAAAGGTGGGTTCGATTCCCACGCATTCCCGCCAGAACAGATTTGAAGCCTATAAATCCCAGCAGGATTTATAGGCTTTTATATTTTTACGAAAATGTGATGAAACTAACAGTTTTCTGTGACTGTTTTACTGTATGATGATAACTGGTCTTTGCTAAAATAAGCACAACAGGAAATTGAGGAGGAGTAAAAAATGGTTAAAAGAAAAATAGTAAAAATCAATGAAGACCTGTGCACTGGCTGTGGTAAATGCGTCAGCCCCTGTGCCGAAGGTGCCATAACTATCGTAAATGGCAAAGCCAAAGTCTTGCGGGAGGAACTCTGTGATGGCGCTGGCTATTGCCTGGCTGTTTGTCCCACCGGAGCTCTGACCATCGAAGAAAGGGAAACAGTGGAATTTGACCACCATGCTGTGGAAGAACACCGCAAACAAATTCTGGACCAGCTGGCAATCGTCAAGTGTGCCCGCTGCGGTGCCAGTGAAATGGAGCGCGTCCTTATCCCTTACCGGCATAAGCAGGACAGCCAGTGGGTCTGTGTCCGCTGTTTACCGGCCCTGATACATGGCTAAAAGTTTTCCCCCTATGATAGTAATTCAAATCTACCATAGGGGGAATTTTATTTCATTTTCCGTTCTCCAGGGTTCAGTTTCAGAAGCTTTTATTCGCTCCTGGTTGAAGGGGCTAGATGGGTTTCACGTAAAAAAGGAGTATAGTCTGTTTCCCGGTGGTAATTGGGAACTGGCCAGCCGAAACGGCGCCGTTGTTTGAGCCGAAAAGCAGCAGCATGTTTTTTAAGTTCAAAACCAATACCTGCAGTTACTTTTTTGGGCTCTAATAACTCAAGACTGATAGCCCCCTGTGTTCGTGCTAAACCGACTAATTCCTCTCCAGCAGAGGAACGTACCAAAATGGTCGACTTACCAGCCTCGGTTCCCGGTTTCATAGTCGGATCCCAGTAGTCACCAACAGCAACGTCCGCAAGTTCTGCAGCCCAGTCCGTGCACATTTCACACCGATCCCGCTTGTATGCAGGCATTAATATGTGGTACATGTAATGATGCCGATCAATAACTATTTCCTTACCATCAGCCAAACGAACCGTTAAATGGCCGGGCCAGTTACCGCCCCGGTAATTAAGACATTTAACATATTTTAAATCCTTAATACCACCCTGTTCAACCAGCAAATGCCTGGTCCCTTCAAAATAAAATTGAGAAGCGCAAAAAAGGCCAATCACAAGTTTAACAGCTTTTGCTATACTGTCCGGTTTACCGGAAAACTGCATCTTGCGAATTCCATGGATATGACAGGGACAGCCTACAATTGCAATTCGAGTATAACCGCGGGCTACTGCCTCATTCAGCAAACTGTTAATAGGTACCACCGCATATTTAGAACCCGCGGCAGCCAATACTTCTTCTTTTGTAGTTACCAACCTTGCTTCTGTCCGCAATGGGTTATCCTGTTGAAAGCCCGCTACAAGGGCACAGTCGATTACTCCTCTTTCCAGCGAAAATGCCAGCAGGGCACTAACCAGGCCTCCCCCGGTACCTTTTTCCCTAATTGTCGGGTCAGAGGCATAACCATAGTAACAGCCCGCATAAACGCCTAAATCATCTTTTCTTTCCGGCCTTACCCGGCCAAAAAATTTCTGTTCCAGTACCGGGATGGGAATATCGGCCCCCGGGCAGGCCTGAGTGCATATCCCACAAGCCTTACACTCACCTTTTAACTCAGGCAATAACTCCCCATCTTCTTCTGTAATTCCCAATACCCGCCAGGGACACAAACCTACACAAGTGCCGCAGGTGGTGCAAAGTCCCCGGTCAATTACATCCCTTTTAAGTTCTTCAAAAGATTTCATTATAAATTTTTCCTCCTTATTTTTCGGGCGGCAACAATTTTCTTTGATAATATTTAGAATAAACAGGCGCCAGGGGGTTATGGCAAGTAACTCGATCTTTTACAACCAAAGTGGAGACAGGGGCGGTTGAATATTTTGTAAAAATAGCATCGTGGCCAATACAAAGTCCGATTATTAAATTCAACTCCGTTCCGGCCTCACCTAATATTTTAGCTTGAGCTACCGGATTACAGGTAGCTTCATAGCGTCCTTCAACAACATTAGGCATGCCAAATTCTTTTTTATCCATACCGCATACTTTACATATAACTGAATCTACTTTAAAATAATTCTCCAAAATTCGGGAAATTATCTTGGCCTCATTGGAAAGGCCGACACAAAAGGCCAATCCTATATGCTTGATACCTACTTCCTGGCAAAACAAAATAACTTCTTCTAAACGAGTCTTCTTCATGTAATGTTCGGCTTCAATTTTTGCTGCAGCAGTCCACATCTTTCTTACTAATTCGTCCTCATACTCCGGAACCGGGATTCTTTCCTTGGTACAAACCTTCCCCTGGAAATAACAATCATTTTTTGAACAATCGGCGCATTTCACTTTGCATTGCTCCTTTTCTCCATTTTACTTATCCAACCAGCGCAAAATACTGTGAAGTGTAACCTGACGGTTTACATCGGCAATAGAAGCTGTCAAAGGTATTTCTTTTGGGCAAACCCGGACACAGTTCTGGGCATTACCGCATTCAGCTATACCGCCTTCACCCATCAGGGATTCAAGGCGTTGGCCTTTACTCATTGCTCCGGTGGGATGAGCATTAAAAAGGCGAACCTGAGCAATGGGTGCAGGACCGATAAACTTCGATTTGGGGTTGACATTGGGACACGCTTCCATGCAACACCCACAAGTCATGCAACGGGACAATGGATATATCTTCTCCTGTACTTCCTGGGACACCTTGGGTCCAGGTCCCAAATCATATGTCCCGTCAATATCAATCCAGGCCTTGACCTTTTTCAGGTTTTCAAACATAATGCTGCGATCTACCATCAAATCCCTGATAACGGGGAACTTGGTTAATGGTTCAAGCACAATAGGCTGTGTTAGCTGGTCAATCAACGCCGAACAGGCCTGACGGGGTTTACCATTGATAATCATGGTACATGCTCCGCAGACTTCTTCCAGGCAATTACATTCCCAAACTACAGCCGTTGTTTTCTGTCCCTGGGCATTAACCGGATTTCTTTGAATTTCCATTAATACGGAAACCACGTTGGCTCCTGTCCGGTAAGGCACTTTAAATTCTTCCCAGCGTGGACGATCCTGGGGGCTATCTTGTCGTTTAATTTTTAGATGAATTGTCTTCGACATTCATAGTAGCCTCCTTTTCCACATCATAACGTCGTGGTCTTGGTTTAATGTATTTAAGGTCAACTTCCTCATAACTAAAGACAGGGCCTTCCGGAGTATACCTGGCCATAGTTGTTTTCAGCCAATTAGCGTCATCCCGGTCCGGAAACTCCGGTTTATAATGGGCACCCCGACTTTCATTCCGGTTAAGAGCACCAATAGTAATTACCCGGGCCAGTTGTAGCATGTTCCACAGCTGTCTGGTAAATTGGACGGCCTGGTTAGCCCAGCGACTGGTATCGTTAATATTAATTTTCTGCCAGCGTTCCTGAAGCTCTACCAGTTTTTCATCAGTCTTCTTTAGTTTATCATTATATCGGACAATGGTAACATTTTCATTCATTATTTCACCCATTTCCCGGTGCAAGGCGAAGGGGTTTTCTGTTCCGTTCATCTTATAAATTCTTTCCTGGAAATCAATTTGACGTTTTAACTCGCGTTCTATAACCTTGCTGCTGACAGTTTCGGCAGATTTGCCAATATTTTTTACATATTCAACAGCTTTCGGCCCTGCAATCATTCCACCGTATATGGCAGAAATCAAAGAGTTAGCCCCTAACCGGTTGGCGCCATGATATTGATATTCACATTCCCCGCAAGCAAAGAGGCCTGGAATATTGGTCATCTGGTTATAGTCCACCCAAAGTCCGCCCATCGAATAATGAACAGAGGGGAAAATCTTCATCGGTACCTTTCTAGGATCTTCTCCCATAAACTTTTCATAAATTTCCACGACACCACCAAGTTTGCGGTCAATTTCTTTGGCTGGAAGGTGGGAAATATCCAGGTAAACCATATTCTCCCCGTTAATGCCAAGCTTTAACTCGTAACAAACTTTATGGATAGCCCTTGCGGCAATATCTCTTGGCACCAAATTCTTATAGGCGGGATACCATTCTTCAAGAAAATACCAGGGCTTGCCATCTTTGTAAACCCAGATCCGGCCGCCTTCGCCCCTAATAGATTCAGACATCAGGCGGCGCTTATCTTCTCCAGGGATACCCGTCGGGTGAATCTGAATAAATTCCCCGTTGGCATAAATTGCTCCCTGCTGGTAAACAGCGCTCGCCGCCGAACCGGTATTAATGGTAGAATTGGTGGTACGGCCGAAAATCATTCCCGGGCCACCGGTGGCAAGAATCACCGCGTCTGCCTTGACTGCATGGATTTCCATAGATTTCATTTCCTGTACTACAAGACCACGGCAGATTCCCTCATCATCAATAATTGCCGATAACATTTCCCAGCCTTCATACCGTTTGATTAAACCAGCGTCTTCATAACGCCGCGTCTGTTCATCCAGGGCATAAAGGAGCTGTTGACCGGTGGTTGCACCAGCAAAAACTGTTCTGGAGTACTTTGCCCCCCCGAGCCGGCGAACATCAAGGTGCCCTTCCGGGGTACGGTTGAAAGGCACTCCCATCCGGTCCATCAGGTATATTATACCGGGTGCAGCATCACACATCCCTTTCACCGGAGTTTGGTTGGCTAAAAAGTCGCCACCGTAAATAGTATCATCAAAATGTTCCCAGGTAGAATCCCCTTCACCCTTGGTATTAACAGCAGCGTTAATTCCTCCCTGGGCACAGGCAGAATGGGAGCGCTTGGCGGGAACTAGAGAGAACAAATCAACATGCATACCTGCCTCAGCTATTTTAATAGCGGCCATCAAACCGGCTAATCCACCGCCAACAACCACGATTTTTCCTTTACTCATATCTGTTTACCTCCAATCCTATCTCGTAAAGGCTACCAATACGTTGATACCAATTATGTTGAGTACCAGGAAAAGCAGCCCCGTAACATAAGTGGTCACTTGCTGCGCCCTTGGACCAACTGTAATACCCCAGGTGATGAGGAATGTCCATAACCCGTTGGCAAAATGAAAAACAGCTGCAACTAAACCGACAATATAAAAAGCAAAAATTCCTGGATTACTGAGAGAAGCGCTTATAGCCTCAAAACTGACCTCGGTATCGTAAAGAGCTTTTGCCAAACGCAAGACATATACATGCCAAACCAAAAAAACTAAAGTTACGATAGCCGTTACACGTTGCAAGTAAAACATCCAGTTACGGAAATAGCTATAAGATAAGATATTATTCTTGGCAACATAAACTATATACAAACCATAAAATGCGTGAAAGGCAATGGGTAAGCCGATAAACAATATTTCAATAAAAGTGAGATAAGGCAAGGTTTGAAAGAATTCAATTTTTTCGTTAAAAGCTTTGGCCCCTTTAAGTGCAAATGAATTGGTAAAAAGATGTTCCAGCAGAAATAATCCGATAGGTATTAAACCTGAGAGAGAATGAATCCGGCGAAGAAAAAAGCTGTTTGTGCTCATATCTAATAAACTCCCTCCTTTCAATTAGTAAAAAATAAAGCGATATTTTGTATGTTCTCCATTTTTAATGCCTTTTGTAAAAGCCTTTCTGCTTCTTCTGGTTTTAGTCTGATACCCGCCAGTTCCCGGAATTTCACAGATAATTCCTCAGCAGTTACCGGATTTTCCGGATCACCTTTCGGGAAGTTGGTCCGCTCAGTATAGACTCGATTATCTGAACAGTAAATTTCTACTATAGCAGGCCACTGTTCCGGGTATAAAGCTTCTATTTCCGGATCTTGAACCAGCTCAACCCTGGACATCAGCTCGCGGATCTCTTTGTCTTCCAGAGCTGCCTCGTTAAACTCGGCGAGTCCGGCCTTCCGCTTTTTTAATCCAAGGGCAACACAAAAGGGAAGGCTAAACTTGGCTGCATAAAGAGAATTGGGCTGATAATTTCCAGTAATATCCAAAGCAATCCCGTAAGTTTTAACAACTATTTTTTCAACCTGGCCGGGAGTTAAATCAAACTGCTTGGCTAATGCGATAACCAAATCTAATCCCGGATGGGTATGCCGGCAAGAGGCATGAATCTTGAAAGAATTCTCCAGAATTTTATAACTCTGGCCCAGGCCGTCAGTAATTTTATTTAAATCGTATTCCCTGGCTGTTGCTTTACAGAAACCTTTCTCACCTTCTAAAATTTTGCTCGCACCAGTAAACCCCCGGGCTGCCAGCAAAGCTGCCAGAAGACCGTTCATGGCTGCTTTTCCCGGGTGAAGATGTTTACTCATGGCACCGTCCGCCAGGAACTCCCACAGCCCCGCAGCCTGAGTGCCTGCATTGCCAAGGGCATGAACCATCTGGTCGCGATTCAAACCTAAAATTTTTCCCGCTGCTGCCGCAGCGCCAAAAGTTCCACAAGTACCGGTATTATGCCAATAATAGTAATGGGAGGGAGTAACCGCCTCGCCAATTCTGATACCGACTTCATAGCCAGCCACAATAGCAGTTATCAGTTCTTCACCAGATGCCCCGATTTTCTCAGCCGCTGCCAGGGCTGCCGGAATTATTGCAGCAGCAGCGTGTAAAATTGATGCCTTGTGAACATCATCCAGCTCTACAATATGCGAAACCGCCCCGTTGACCAGAGCAGCGTTAAGACAAGAAGATTTCCGCAAGGACGGAATTAATGTCGCCTGGGGGTTTCCCCCAATATCCTCAGCTACAGCATAAACCATTTGTCCCGCTTCTTTTCCGGCACCGGCCAGGGCAGACCCCAGCCAGTCCAGAAAAGATAACCTGGTAATTTCAATAACTTCGTCAGGCAAATCGGTATATTTGAGGTTACAGATATAATCAGCCAGCTTTTGCGAAATCATTACAGCAAGCCTCCCTTAACCCAGCAACTTTTTTAAGGTCGGAATCATATCATCAAATTTTTCAAGCACATATGCACCGGCCTCTTTGAGTTTAGCCATTTTTGTTGAGGGTTTCCCTGTTCCGCCGGAAATCATCGCTCCAGCATGGCCAAAGACCGTCCCTTCAGGCATGGACTCGGTAAACCTGCCAGAAATATAAGAAATTAATGGTTTGGTAAAGCCTCCTGACTTAATAAATTCAGCCGCCTCTTCCTCAAAGCTGGTACCCGGTTCGGAATAAGTTACCACCGCTTTTGTTTCAGGGTCTTTCTCAAACAGGGCAAGCAGATCTTTAATAGAGCTACCGATCAAGGCGTCTCCACCGATGCTTATGGCAGTGCTAACCCCATAGCCGGCTCTTTTGACCATCCAGGACGTCTCGGCTGTCATACCTCCGCTCCGAGATATTACCCCTACCGGGCCCGGAACAAAACACCTTTCTACATTGTCCCCGCCAATGGCTCCCAGTTTTACCCTTTCCCCGGGACTGATCATACCCACGGAATTGGGCCCTACAATCCTAACACCCCGTTGCTGAGCTATATTTAAAAATTTAATGGCATCCTTTTGTGGCACGTTTTCTGTAGCAATCAAGATTAACTTAATTCCATTAGCTATTGCTTCCATCACAGCGTCAAAGACAAAGGCCGGTGGCACATAAACGAGAGAGGTGTCCAGTTCATGCTCACGACAGGCAGCTTTTAATGTATCGTAAACAGGTACACCTTCAACATCCTGCCCCCCCTTCCCAGGGGTAATGCCAGCAACAATTTTCGTTCCGTAAGCTAAGGTATGCTTAGTGACCATGGTAGCTTCCCGCCCGGTAATACCTTGAATAACTATTTTCGAATTGCGGTCAATTAAAATTGCCATTAGATTGTCCCTCCCAAATACTGATTTTGTTTCATCGGGTCGTATATTCTCTATTCACCGTAGGTTTCTTTCATGCGCTGTACCATTTTGGCAGCAGCTTCTGTAATAGTAACATCATCACCGTAATATTCAATACCGGCATTGACAAACAGTTCCTTGGCTACAGCATCGTTAACCCCTGCCTCCCGGACAACAACCGGGAACTTTGATGGATCAATGTTTAAGTCTTTAAGAGCCCTGATAATCCCTTTGGCCATTATGTCAACCTGAGTGTTGTTGGTAATGTTATGAGCAACAAAAAGCCCTTTAACACCAGGTTTCGATAAAATACCCCTGGTCAGTCCGTACACTTTTTCCTCTGTCGGGTTTCCACCAACTTCAGAATAGTTAGCCGGTTTGCCGCCAAAAGAAACCAAAGCGTCAAAACTTAACAAACTGCCGCCACCACCACCGCACATAAAACCTATATCTCCACCATCCATTTCGGTATAACGGGCAGTGCCGCGATAAGGATCTGCTTCATTAACCGCAATCATTTGCTTCTCCAATTCTGTGAGCGGTCGCCAGGCTCTTTCACTGCCAATCTGCACTATGTCTTTAAGTTCAGGATGACGGTACATAGCTGAATCATCAACACTCATAACTGAAGCAGCAGCAACAATGTCCTCATCGGTTGTTACCACCAGTGGGTTAATTTCTAAAAGATAGGCATCAGTACTATCAAATAAACGGTAAAGTTTAGATAAAACTCCGGTTGCTTTAGTCAAAAGCTTGCCCTTAACACCTAATTCACTCCATATTTCCTTGGCTTCATAATCACAAAAGCCAAGAATCGGGTCTACATGATAGGTAATAATTTTTTCCGGCCACTTGCGGCTTAGTTCTTCTACATCGATACCACCACAAGTACTGGCAATAATCACAGGCGCTTTTTTGCTCTTGTCAATAGTAATTGAAACAAACCATTCCTCGGCAATAGAAATCTTTTCTTCCACCAAAACTCTTTCAACGGGGAAACTGGCCACTTTCATCCGCAACAGTTCAGCCGCTAAATGGGATGCTTCATCAGGAGTATCAGCAAATTTTATTGCACCTGCTTTTCCTCTTTTGCCGATAGGTACTAAAGCTTTTAAAACTACCGGTTTGCCAAAACGTTTAGCAATTTCCCGGGCTTCCTCAGGGCTTGCCGCTACATCGTTTTGCGGAGCCGGAATACCAAACTGCCGTATTAGTTGTTTACTGTGATTTTCCGTAATTCTTCCCATACTAAACCCTCCTTAAAATTTAAGAAATATTTACATTCCTAATGCTTCAGCTATAGCCAATAATTTTTTTGCACGCATGGCCACAGGGTAGTCAATAAATTTACCGTCCACCTGAATCGCAGCCAATCCTTGTTTTTCGGCTTCTTCAAAAGCAACAACAATTTTTCTTGCCTGGGCTATTTCATCAGGGGTGGGTGAGAAAACTTTATTTACTGGTTCTATCTGTCCTGGGTGAATGACTAATTTACTCTGGAATCCCATACTTCTAACCAACCGGCACTCTTCCACCAGTCCATCTATGTCCTTAATTTCTGGATAGACTGTATCGATAGGTGCTTCAATACCAGCAACCCTGGAAGCAATTACTAACTGTGAGCGGGCATAAAAGAAAGCATTGCCATCTTTGCTCCAGGTTGTTCCAATATCGAGACTAAAATCAATCGCCCCAAAAGCAAGCCGCGAAATCCTTGGTGAAGCAGATGCAATTTCCGCCGCCCGATAGACACCAGCTGCACTTTCAATTAGAGGGATGAGGTCTATTTGTCCCGGAGGGAGCCCTCTTTTTTTCTCACCTTCAGTTATCAGCCAATCAACCATACGAATGTCTTCAGCGGATTCGGCCTTGGGTAGCATAATACCGTCCAACCGCGAGCAGAAAACTGCTTCTAAATCATCAAAGAAAAAATTAGTGGAAATGGAATTAACCCTAACATAAGCCTTACAACCCCTGGGTTTTAACAAAGTTTCCTGGACCACCTTGCGTGCTTGCTCCTTTTCACTGATTGCTACTGCATCCTCCAGATCGAGGATAACGGCATCAGCTCCTAATGTCAGTACCTTGTCTGATTTTTTGGAATCACTGCCAGGAGCAAACATAAAAGTACGCAACGGTTTCATTAAATATCGCCTCCTTTCATAATCAGAATTTTATTAATTTTTTCATTTTTATTAAAAAGCAAAAACCATGCCAGCATTTTGGCATGGTTTTTTCGCCTATTTTGATATTCGCCGTTTATTTACTGAACAATAAACTTGACATTTGTTTAAATTTTAAACTCTTTTAACTTCTTCCAAAGAGTGGTACGACTTATACCAAGTTTTTGAGCCAAAAGAGTCCTGTTTCCATTCATTTTGGCATCAAGCTTTCTAATGATTTCTAACTCCATTTCTTCCAATGTTCCCTCCCGAACTGTAATTGTGTCACCTTGCCAGCAGTTAACCTCTGACCTGTCAGGCTGTTGAAAGGTTTCCTTAAAATAACACTCCAATTCCTTAGAGGCCTGGTTATTTTGTTCCAGAATAACATAACGCTCGATGATGTTCTCCAATTCCCTCACATTTCCCGGCCAAGAATAACTTAACATCAATTCCTTTAAATATGAAGGGATTGATGTTACTTTTTTATCAAATTTCCTATTAAATTTATTTAAAAAGTGGTTAATCAATACCGGGATGTCCTCTTTTCTTTCCCTCAGCGGCGGAATTTTCAAATTAAGGACGTTCAGACGGAAATATAAATCCGATCGGAATTCTCCATTTTGAACCGCCCGGTTTAAATCTTCGTTTGCCGCTGAGATAACCCGCACATCGACGGGGATAATCCGATCTCCGCCAACCCGCCTAACTTCCTTTTCCTGCAATACTCTTAGAAGCCTAGCCTGCAAGTTCAACGATATCTTTCCTATTTCATCAAGAAATATAGTTCCACCATGAGCCAACTCAAACAACCCCGGCTTACCGCCTTTTCTTGCCCCGGTAAAAGCCCCTTCTTCATAACCAAAAAGTTCACTTTCCAAAAGGTTTTCCGGCAAGGCTGCACAATTTATAGCAACAAAAGGCCCCTTCCGTCTGTCACTGATAGCATGCATACTATGGGCAAATAGTTCTTTACCAGTACCGCTCTCACCAATAATCAATACAGTAGAGTCAGTCCGACCGAACTGTTTGGCCCGTTCAATTGTTTTTTCCATGATACTACTGCAGTAAACAATATCGTCAAAATTAAACCTGGAGATCAAACCTTTATTGTAGAGTTCTTTCCTGATGCGTTGTTCCAGCCTCTGCACCCTGGTAACATCCTGAAAAGTAATAACCATGCCAATATTCTGCCCTTCTACCATAATTGGCACCCGGTTAAAGACAATCTGGGCATCACCAAGACGCAGCACCTTCTCCGTTTCTTCTGTACCGTCCATTAAAAGAGGGGCTGGCAAAAGTGTTGATACAAGAGTATCTGCCGACCGGCTTAACACTTTTTCCCTGGGCAATCCCAGGATTTTTTCCGCTGCTGGATTAAAGACCGTTATCTCTCTTTCCTGATTCAATGCTACTATTCCATCAAAAGCATGATCAATAATCGTCTTAAGCCACTGTGTCTGTTCGAGGTCCTTTTGGCGCAACTCGATTATTTCCAAAGCCCTTTGGAAAGCACGGACTACGGCCCGTCGACTTGTATAAACCAAGACACCATGCATGCCAGCCTTTTGTGCTAACTGTACCCCTGTGTTACCTCCGCCTACTACTACCTCTACTCCTGATTTCTTGGCAGCAATAATTTGTTCCTGTAGTTCCTTTATATTACTGTAGATAAATTGCCGGATCGGGCAGCCTATTATTTCTTCCATACCAGCCAGAAAGTCCGATTCAAGCCGCGCGTGGTCATATGTGAAAAAACCAATATGGTGACTCACCTTTCTTGCTTTCCAAAAAGCCTGTAAAATATCAAAATCGGTAGCATCTGCATTGATCACCGGGATACTAAAATTCTTTTTCAGTGTTTCGGCCGTACCCCCCCGGCTGATAATGACTTCTATCTTATGCTGGTTAAGGACTTCCTGGAGTTTTTGCACAGCTTCTTCCAAAACCGCTTCCACAACAATAGCAGGCGTAGCCATCTCTTCCGAGACTCGTCTGAAAAGGGTGGTAAGCTCCGGATAAGACGAAGTCACTGCAATCTTAGGCTTCATCAAATCCCCCCCTCGAACCATTTGTTTTACACAACAGTTTTTCCTCAATTAGAGTGTATGCTGCCGGGATAAGTAGAGGGGTAAGGATAGTAGAGGTTAGCAAGCCGCCCACCAGCACAATCCCCATCGATGAACGCATCTCCGCTCCTTCGGCTACAGCCAGGGCCGTAGGCAGCATACCGAAAATCATGGTCATAGAGGTCATAAAAATGGGACGCAAGCGGGTTGTACCCGCTTCCAGCAGAGCTTCCCGTAAAGAAAGCCCCCGGGCCCGCAGCGTATTGGTGTAGTCGATTAAAAGAGTACCGTTTTTTGCCGCCAGCCCATCCAGCATGATTAGGCCAATAAGTGAGAGGATATTCAAGGAATTGCCGGTTATAGCCAGTGCCGCCAGAGCGCCAATTAGCCCCGCCGGCAATGATAACATACGAATGAAAGGAGTAAGATAGGATTCATAAAGCACCACCAGAATCATGTATACAAACATTATGGACAACAATAACGCCTGAATCAGATCCTGGAAGGATTCTTCCATATCCTTCTGTTCTCCATAAAAACTGATGTGGTAACCTGGCGGCAGAACTAACTGGTCCAGCTGCCGCTGGATATCTCCAGTTACATCCCCCAGTTTTCTCCCCTGATAGTTGGCCGAAACGGTAATCAAGCGCTGACGGTCCTTATGGTAAATTACCGGGGGTGCCGTCCTTTCCTGCAAATCAGCTACCTGTGCCAGGGTGACCAGATCTCCTGTCAAAGTCTGAACTTTAATAGCAGCCAGCTGTTCCCTATCCTGCACCTGCTCCCGGCGGGCCTGTAAACGGACATCGGTTTCCTTGCCCTGTTGGCGCAAAACCCCGGCTATCTGGCCATCTACTGCTGTGCGCAGGGTCGTCCCGGCTTCATAGGCTGTTACCCCCAGCAGAGCCGCCCGTTCCCGCTGTAAAATCAGCTGCCATTCTGGCTTACCTTCCTTTTTCCAGCTGCTCATCACATCCACGGTTCCCGGAGTCTGGCGCACAATCCTTTCCACCTGGCTGGCCAGTTTCTCCAGGGTCTGAAAGTCCGGGCCTGTCACTTCGATTTGAATGGGCAATCCTCCCCGGCCCCCTACTATTCCCGGATCACTGACTACCAGTTTTATCCCAGGAAAATCCGGAGCCCAGGTGCGAACTTCGTCCATAATTTCCCAGACGGTGCGCTGGCGTTCTTTTTTGTCCACTAGCAGCACGTCTACACTGCCTAAGTTTACAGCAGAGCTGATACCGTATTTTTGGCCGGTATTTCGACCAATGGTAGCCAGATAGCTTTTCACTTCCGGTAGTTGCCTGACCCTGGCCTCCAGTTTTTTGACAGCAGCATCAGTGGCTCGCAGGGAGGCCCCTTCCGGCAATTCCAGAGTGATGGTAAAACGATTCTGATCTGTCCGGGCAATAAACTCTGTTCCAATAAAGCCAAGAGGAATCAGGGTTACTGCCCCACCTACCAGCAATAACACCACCAGGATGGTAAGGCCCCGGTGGTCAAGGGTCCAGAGCAAGGCCCGGCGATAAGCAACCACAACCCAGGCTCCCAGCCGCTCCAGATAGCGCCAGAAACTGCCCTGGGCTTCTTTACCGCCACTGGCAAAGAGCCTGCTGGCCAGCGCAGGCGTCAGAGTAAAGGATACCAGCAAGGAAAAGAGAGTAGCAAAAACTACTGTTAAACCAAACTCCCGGAAAAACTGCCCTACCATGCCTTTCATAAAAGCCATGGGACCAAAGACAACCACATCTGATAAAGTGATAGCTACTGCCGCCAGGCCAATTTCCATCCTGCCATCCAGAGCTGCCTGAAACCCGGATTTTCCCTGTTTCAAATGGCGATGAATGTTTTCCAGAACTACAATTGAATCATCGACCAGAATCCCCACTGAAAGGGATAGACCCATCAGAGAGAGCAGGTTTAGACTGAATCCGGCCCATTTCATAGCCATAAAGGTGGAAATGATTGAAACAGGAATGGCCAGCAGAGCGATTAGCAGTGAACGCCATTCGCGCAGGAAAAAGAACAGCACCAACCCGGTCATCAATACTCCTTCTACCAGGTTCCGCTGGGTATCTTTTAAAGAGGCATTGGTAAAGGTGGAATCATCTTTGACAACTGAGAGTTTAACCCCTGGTGGCAAGATGCGCTCCAAATCCTGCAGGCGGCTGGTTACCTGTTCAGCAGTAGCCACCAGATTGGCGCTGCTTTGCTTCTGGATAATCAGGGCCACAGCCTCCTGTCCGTTCAGGCGGCTATAATCCCGGTTTTCCTTGTTGGCCATTTTCACCTCAGCCACTTTATCCAGAGTCAAACCCGGCAAAAGGGGTAAATGGCGGATATCATCAAGATCGGTAAATTGCCCCACCAGGCGGACACCATACTCCCTCTCCCCCTGGGCAATCTGTCCCGAAGGTACATTCAGATTTTCTGCTGCCAGTTTGCGGGCCAGCTGGTTTAAGGTCAGGCCATATTGTTCCAGTTTGAGCAAATCCACATTGATCTGCACTTCCTGTTTTTGCCCACCGACAATATCCACTTGAGCCACGCCCTGGATGTTCTGCAGCGCATCCTTGAGTTTTTCGTCGGCAAGACGATACAACTCATTGGCAGGAAAAGGGCCGGTCAGCGCCAGAGTCATAAAGGGCTGATTGTTAAAATCAAATTTTTTCACTACCGGTTTTTGCGCATCTTTAGGCAGTTTGTTGATTATCCCGTCAATGGCTTTCTGTGCATCCTGAGCGGCAGTATCAGCATTGGTACTCATGGTAAACTCCAGTACCGTCATGGCAATGCCTTCCCCGGCGGTGGAATTGATGCGCTTCAGCCCCGCCAGGGGAGCAACCGCTTCCTCAATAGGATCAACAATGGTTTGCTCGATTTCAGCAGCTCCCGCTCCCGGATAGATAGTCAGGATAGTAACATAGGGCAGATTGGCTACCGGAAACAGGTCCACTCCCAGCCCGCGGTAACCGATAATCCCCAGCACTGCCAGCAGGGCAAACAGGACAGACAGGGCCCTGGTTTTTTCCAGTGCCCAGCGGGTAATATTCATCTCTCTCCCCTCCCGGATGTTAGGCCAGTGGTTGTGGTTGCTCCCCTAACACACTATGCAGCATGGATAACAAAAAAGTTTCCCGGGCAATAGCGGCAAAAGCCAGACGAAGGTCCTCTACCTCTTGCCAGGGGGCCGTTGCCAGTTCAGGAATATGTTCCTTCAATTCGTAAATAATCCCGATACTGGCATGCTGAATTAAATAGACGGTTTCATATTGAGCCTGAACCTCTGCTGCCCAGTGAACAGCTTCGTACAAATGTCTTTCCAGTTCCAGCAAACTGGCCACTGCCAGGTCTTTGAAAACCAGCTCTCCCCGGTTTAACAGGCGCGCTGCCAGGAATAAGTCCACTCCCAGTCCGGCGGCCTGTTTCAGCTGATCCAGTAACAGCATATTATATTGTTCTTGCCATTCCTGAACCAGTTCATTGGTCAAAAGCAACCGGGCAAAGGCGATTTGCACTTTTTCCTGTAATACGGGAAGCATAGAGTTAAAAAATTTCTCCCGTTCCTCCCGGTAAAGGCCGGGCCCCTCCTGAACATCGTGAACAATTTCCTGCAATGCTGAACTCAGATCAAAATGATTCATCAGCTTCTCCTCCCGCCCCTATTTTAGCACAGGGAAGGACGGTAGAAAAGCAAGACCCGGTACAAAAATACCGGGTCTTTCGACTAAAACCAATCTTCACCGATTTCCTGGGCCAATTCTTCTCGCAAAGGCATTAGAATCCGCTGCCATTCTTTTCTTTGTTCAGGAGTAAGCTCAATGATTTTAGTACCCTGCGCCCGACGTATTCTTTCCAGATCATCCAGATTTTGTTTAAACGCTTCCTGTCGTTCCCAGATAGTGACTTCCTGCAAAGTATCCAGGAGCAGCTGTCTGATTTTTTGATCCAGAGCTTCCCACTGGCTCTTGTTAACAACTACGGCATAACCCACATAACCGTGATTACTCAAGGTTATATATTTCTGCAACTGGTAAAATTTTTTGGAATAAAGATTGGAAGGGGGATTTTCACTGCCTTCCACCTGTCCCTTCTCCAGCGCCGAGTAAACGTCACTGAAAGCCATAGCAACGGGATTGGCCCCCAGACGCCGGAATTGTTTTGCCAGCATGGGGCTGTTCATGATCCGGAAATTCAAATCCCGGAAATCGCTGACTTTTACCAGCGGCCGATTGGCTGCCATTACCTTGAAACCATTATCCCAGTAAGCTAGCACCAGCAGATTTCGGGCAAAGAGAGATTGTTTCAGTTTTTCACCTACCGGCCCATCCAGCAAACGGTGAACAGCATCGATATCTTCATAATAAAAAGGCAAGTCCAGCAATTGCCAGACCGGACTGAATTCCGTCAGTTTACTGGTGGCAGGAGCAATAATCTGGACATAACCCTTCTGCACAGCCGCCAGCTCCTCCCCATCCTTATACAAAGTGGAATTGGGGAAAACCTGGATTTCCACTCTGCCCCTGCTGCGCTCCTGCACCAGCTGGGCCCAGCGCCGGGCCGCCCGGCCTTTCGGGGTATTGTCTCCTACAACATGAGAAAATTTAAGAATAACTTTTTCCTGACTGCTTACCTGCTCAAAATCTCTGGCCGGAGTTTGACATCCTCCGGCCAGAAAAGCAAGTACCAATATAAGTATAAGTAACTTGCGCATCCGGCCTCTCTCCTTTTTTTAATTATTTCGAGGCCAGCTTGCCAAAATCCTTTTTTAATCTGCCATTAACACCCGCGGAATATAGAGGGAAATATCCGGCCAGACCATGAGCAGAATCATAACGGCAATCATCAACACAATAAAGGGCACAACCCCTTTGACCACTTCCTCCAGCCGTTCTCTGGCCATATTGCTGACCACGAAGAGGTTAAGACCCACCGGGGGAGTAATCATAGCCAGCTCCATGTTTACAGTCATAACAATGGCGAACTGAATTAGGTCAATTCCAAGATGTTCAATCATAGGCAGCAGGATAGGCAAAGTAATGAGAGTAATGGATACCGCTTCCAGGAAGGTGCCCATGATAAAGAACATCAAGTTCGTAACCAGGAAGAAAGTGAATTTATTCAGATTGGCAGTTTTGATCCAGTCACCCACCAGATTAGGAACCTGGGCATCGGTAATATATAAGCTGAAGACCATCGCCGCAGCAATTACCAGATAAATCATGGAAATAGTATTGGTTGCGTCCCGTAATGCCGGGCGGATGTCTTTCCAGCTTAGTTCACGATAGATAAACACCGAAACGATAATGGTATAAAAGACTGATAATACCGCCGCCTCAGTAGGCGTAACAATACCGGAGTAGATGCTGCCCAGAATAAATACCGGCAAAAACGCCCCGGGCAATGCTTTAAAAGTAGCCCGCCATCTTTCCTCCATCGTAGCCTTTTCGCCACGGCCAAAACCATTCTTTTTAGCATAAATTATAGCACTGATAATCAGGACCAGGGCCATGAACAGACCCGGTAACAGACCGCCCATGAACAGCTTGCCGATGGACTCTTCCACGGTGATCCCGTAGATGATCAATGTCACACTGGGAGGAATGAGAATACCCAGGGTACCGGAAGCGGCAATCAGACCCATGGCATAGCGTTTGGGGTAACCGCCTTCAATCATCGCCGGTAGCATCAGGGCACCAATCGCCGCTGCCGTCGCCGGGGAAGAGCCGGAAATAGCGGCGAATATAGCACAGGCCAGAATTGTTACCACCGAGAGACCGCCAGGCAGATGGCCGATCCAGGCCCTCAATGCAGCAATTAAATATTTGGCAATACCGCCGCGGGACATTAGCACCCCTGCCATCACGAAAGCGGGAATGGCAATCAGGGGCGGTGCCAGCAAAGCGGAGAACATCCGCTGTACAATCATATACAACGAAAACTTGCCACCCAGATAAAGGATAATACTGGCCGCTGTACCAAGACTGACGGCAATGGGCACATTCAAAAGAAAGAGGATAATAAACAGACTAAATAGCAGAGTGGTAGTTGTCATTACTGTCATGGCCCCTGCCTCCTTCCTCAGCCGCTGCCCAATCCCGGCCGCCATTTTTGAAAACATCGTGAATTTTGTCCAGATAACGGATAGCCAGCATGATACCGCTGAGCGGCAGGACCAGGGAAACAATCCAGAGAGGAGTCTGACTATCCGCAGAGCCCTGGCCCAGCAGTTTATAAGTCATTACCAGTTGGGTGCCGAACACGGTGATAGCTCCGGCAAAAGCCAGACCCACCAGATGAGCGAAAATGGTGACAATTCGCTTCACCCCTAATGGCAAGAGACGGTACAGCATATCCACCTTAATATGATGATCATCCCGCAGGGCCACAGCAAAACCGATCATTGCCCCCCAGACAATCAGATAAACCGAATATTCATCTAAAATGGATTCCGGTTTACCGGTTACATAACGCAAAACGACATTGACCATAACCAGGGTCAGACCCAGGAAGATTAATCCACCGGACAGATAATCCTCTATTGCTTCATACATGGCAATGAATCTCTTCATAAACTTCTCCATCAGCCTAGCCTCCCTTCTCCGGAAAAAAGGGCACACCCTGCGGATGTGCCCCTGCAAGACAAATTATTGAGCATTCCGGGCGGCATCCATGATTTCCTTGCCGATTTTGCTTTCATACTCCCTGTAGACGGGTTCCATTGCTTTCACAAATTCTGCCCGGTCGGCTTCAGTCAGTTCATAAATTTCCACTTTACCGCTCTGTTTGATTTTTTCGAAACTTTCCTTATTCTGTTTATCGGAGAGCTCAGTAGCCAGTTTTGTTGCTTCATCCATGGCTTCTTTAACCTTAGAACGCAGATCTTCGGGAATGCTGTCCCAGAAGGACTTATTAACCAGCACCACATAATCTATGCGACCATGGCCAGAGACAGTCAGATACTTCTGAACTTCAATGTATTTCTGGGTATCAATATTATTGAAGGTATTTTCCTGACCATCCACAGTACCATTCTGCAGAGCCGGATAAACTTCACCGAAGGGAATGGTCTGGGAACCAGCCCCCAGGGCTTTAAACTGGGCATCCAGCACCCCGCCGGATTGGGTCCGGAACTTCAGCCCCTTGAAGTCTTCCGGCCGCTTCAGAGGCCGCTTGGAGTTGGTAAAATGCTTGGCACCATTGGGCCACCAGGCCAAACCGAGAATGCCTTTGTCTTCCAGACTGGTCAGCAATTTTTGTCCTACCGGTCCATTGTAGAAGTTTAAGGCAGCCTGATCGTTCTTGAAGATAAAAGGCATATCAACAATCTGGTATGCCGGATTTAAACCCACCAGTTTGGTTGCAGAAGGAGCGATCATTTGCACATTGTTGGCCACCAGGGCTTCCAGCTCTTCCTTGTCACCATAGAGCTGGGAAGAAGGATATACTTCTACCTTGACTTTGCCGCCTGTTTTCTGTTCCACCAGCTCCTTGAATTTGAGAGCAGCCTGCCCTTTGGGAGTGGTTTCCTTTACCACATGGGAAAATTTGATAACAATGGGCTCATCCTTTTTCTGTTCCCCCTGGCTGCTCTTTTCACCCCCGGAGCCACAGCCGGCCAGACCGAAAGCCAGTAGACCTGAGAGGGCAAGCGCAGCAGCCTTACGCCAGAAATTTTTCATCCCTGTTACCTCCTTGTAAATTTTTTGATAATTTTTAATTTTACTTGTATTCTATCTAATATGTCTTTAAATGAGAACCTTTTGTTCATATTGATTATTTTGTTCATTTTGGTCAAAAAAAGGAGTTCACCGCAAAAAATAGCGGTGAACCGGTCTGCCCACTGAACCATATTGAATCTCTTTTTGGATCAATTCCTCTTTCTCCAAATATTCCAGGTAGCGTCTTGCAGTCACCCGGGCCACCCCAACCAGTTCCGCTACCTCTTCAGCCGTCAGAGGGATGGCTTTTTGTCTGAGACAGGTAAGCACTTGTTCCAGGGTAAATAAGTTCAAGCCTTTCGGCAGCTCAGTATGCTTGAGCTTTTCCTGAACAATCACCGGCACTGCCAGCTGATCGATATCCTTCTGGTCCACCTGCTCCTTGCTGATCAGCTGTTTGCGTCGCTCCAGATAGGTTTCCAGAGCCTGTTTCAGCCGCTCAAATTTAAAAGGCTTAATTAAATAATCCACTACCCCGAAGCGCAACATCTGCTGAACTGTCTCACTATCCTGGGCCGCGGTAATGGCTATGACGTCCACCGGTAAGGCTGTACTGCGGATTTGCTGAATTACCTGGATACCATTCGTATCCGGCAGATAGATATCCAGAATCACCAGGTCGGGGTGCAGGTACCGGATTTCCTCCACTGCCCTGCTCCCCTGCCGCAATGCCCCTATCACCTGAAAGCCGGGAATCATATTGATAAAGCTCTGGTTCACCTCTACCACCATGGGGTCATCTTCAATCAGCAATACGCGCAGAGGTTGCACCATCCATTACCCCCTCATAACTGAATTTAACCAGAAAAAGGGTTCCCTGCTGGGGCCGTGAGCGCAAAATAATTTTACCTCCGGCGTTTTCCGCCTGCTGTTTGATTAAATACAGGCCCAGCCCTCTCCCCTCTGGCCGTTTGGTAGAATACCCCAGCTGAAAATAGCGGTCAAAATCCACATCAACCAGACCCGGGCCCCCATCGGCCACCCAGAGTATCAATTCCTTTTGATCCTGTTTGATCCCGCATTTCACCCAGCGCTTTTCCTGCTGGCAGGGTAATACTGCTTCCATAGCGTTTTCCAGCAGGTTCCCCATAATCAGCACGATGTCACTGGCAGTCAAATTGGCTGGCAGGGTCTTTAACTCTGATTTTCGGTCCAGTTCAAACCGGATATTGAGTTCCTTGGCCCGACCCATTTTGCCCAGCAACAGCCCGGCAATAGCCGGATCTTTGACCTGTCGCGTAAGAAAAGCTGTGATTTCCTGTTGCTGTTCCGTAATGCGGAAGATATAATCCAGCGCCTCCTGATAACGATGAAGCTGGATTAACCCGGCGATGGTATGGAGCTTATTCAGGTTTTCGTGGTTCTGCACCCGCAGGGCCTCGACAAACTTTTTCACCCCGGTTAATTCTTCCGCCAGCCGCCTTACTTCCGACTTATCCCGAAACACCGCTACCGCCCCGATGATTTTCTCCCGCCAGCGGATGGGCAAGCGATTGGAAACAATGATCTTGCGGTTAAATACCAGTTCCTGATTGAATTGACTGCTGCCGGTGCTGATCACTTCCGGCAGTGCGGTATTGGGGATAACCTCATTTATTGGACGTCCCAGCAATTCTTCCTCTGCTATGCCCAGAATTTGTCGGGCCGCAGGATTAATCAAGGTAATGCGATTTTCCCGGTCGATAGCGATAATTCCTTCATTAATAGCCGCCAGGATCGCCTCCCTTTCTTCCATCAAAGCGGCGATTTCCTCCGGTTCCAGGCCAAAAATGGCCTGCTTGACATGAGCAGCCAGATAAAAAGCACCAATAGCACCAGCGAACAGGGCGAGGATCATCGTCAGATATATACTGCTTTTCCACTCCAGCAGCACTTCCCCCAGGGAAGGGGTCAAAATCCCCACCACTACTACTCCCACCTGGGCAATGCCCCGTTCATCCTTAATCGGGACAAAGGCACGCACAGCTTCCCCGTTGACTCCCACTGCCAGAGAAGTATATTCATTATCGGCAAAGGCCGGTCCCTCATCTCCACCGGCAAAAATCGTGCCGATCCGATTGGCCACCGGATGGGATAAGCGCTTTTTGTTCATATCCAGTACCACAATATAATCTACATTGGTAGCCAGCCGAATCCGTTCCACATAAGGCTGAATAATTTTTTCTGCCCCCGGACGCCCGACATTTTGCTGAATCAAAGGAGATTGGGCCACGGTGCGGCCAATGGCCAGGGCCCGCCGCCCCAGTTCAGAACGAAAATCCTGAACTGATTGCCAGCTCACTACCACCGCCACAATGGTTACCGAAAACATGACGATCAGAAAAGCCAGCAGGGTCATTTTGGTCCGCAAGCGTATAGTCATTCCGGAAAACCTCCCTCATCCCCGCTGCTGCTATACTTCGACATTTTTAACAGCTTCCCTGCCCGAACAAGCGAAAATGTGATAAAAGTCATTGCTATTTCCAAACAGATTAGTTAAAATGGTATTTGTTATAAAAAGTACAATCCGCAGAAGGGAGAGGAAGAAATTGTCACAGCAATTCTGGCGTCGCCTGAGTCAGGCCTTTTTTGTTCTTGCCAGCCTCTGGATCGGCTATCAATTCTATCAGTTTTATCTCTACCTGGAAGGGACTGGGCCTGCTGCCAGCCGTCCCCCCGGAGTAGAAGGCTATCTGCCCATCGCCGCCCTGGTGGGGCTAAAATACTGGCTAACTACTGGTAACTGGGACCCGGTTCACCCTGCCGGCCTGACTTTGCTCCTCTTTTTCCTGGCTATTTCCTGGCTGTTACATAAAGCCTTTTGCAGCTGGATTTGCCCGATCGGCAGCTTATTCGAAAGCGTGAGCTGGCTGGGTCGGAAACTGGGCCTGCCCGGCCATAAACAGCCCTGGCCCCGCCGTCACCTGGTATTGAAAATCCTGGACTGGTTGTTGCGCAGTATCAAGTATATCTTGATGATCTTTTTCCTGTATTACATTCTCCTGGGCATGAGTGGTGAAGAACTGGCCGCCTATCTGCAAACACCCTATATGGCTCTGGCTGATGTAGCCATGTTGCAGTTTTTCCTCAGCCCGGGTACCGTTTTTTTGACGGTGGTAGGTATCTTTCTGCTGGGCAGCCTGTTCGGCACCAATCTCTGGTGTCGCTACCTCTGCCCCTATGGCGCCCTCATGGGACTTATGGGCAGCCTGGGCCTGAGCCGGATCCAGCGGGATAGCAATAGCTGCATTAACTGTCAGGCCTGTAACCGGGCCTGCCCCAACTGGCTGCCAGTGGCTGAATCCCGGCGGGTACACAGCCCCGATTGCCATCTCTGTCTGCAGTGTGTCAGCGCCTGCCCGGTTCCAGGCACCTTAAAGCCCGGTTTCTGGTCCCGCTTTACCGGCAAGGAGGCAATGACTGTCGCAGTACTGGTTCTAGGACTGTTCCTGCTGGTTTACGTTGTAGCCCGGTTGACCGGCCACTGGGATAATGGCCTCTCCATCGATTTTTACCGGCAAATGCGGGCCTTTTATACCGGCCACCCCTGATCAGTTTCCAGCACCGGTATAGCGCCTGATGCCCCGATTCCAGATCAGCACCCCGATTAGGAAAACTACCAGGCCGACCAGCGGAGTTAAAATACCGCCGGTCAGGCCTTCTTTTTTGCCCAGCAGCAAGGCTGCCGGAAAATAGCCGGTAAAGGCAAAGGGCAATATAAAGGTGAGGATGAAACGGACAATTCCCCGATATACAGTGACAGGATAACGGCCATAAACCGAGATATTATACATAGTGGGCATCAGGGCGATATTGCCTTCAAACCAGAAGGCCAGACTGGCCAGTGCTATGAAGATGCCACCATAGATCAACGTTCCTCCGGTAACCGTCAAAATCAGCACGGGAAAATGCCACCAGCTCCAGTCCAGCCCAGCGGTTTTGGCACCATAAAGCAAAACGAGAAAGCCGCTGACCAGGCTGAGGGCTGATTCCAGTTCAATCTGTTCCAGCATTACCTGAAACAGGGAAGGGGCTGGACGAACCAGGACCCGGTCCAGTTCCCCCTGAAGAATATAGCGACGGGGAACTTCAAAGAAATTGCTGAAAAAAACATTGAACAGAGCATAGGGTAAGAGAAAAAAACCATAGAGAAACAGCATTTCCCCTTCATTCCAACCATTGAGCCTGGGAATCTGGCGAAAAATGACCAGAATCAGCACCAGACTCATAATCTGACTCATAAGATCAGCGAAAAACTGGGCAAAAAAATCTCCCCGGTATGCCAGCAGTTTCTTCAGGTACTGTTTGCTGTATCCGCTAAAAAGCCGCCAGTAATGCATGTTATCCCCCCTGTATCATTAGCCCTTTCAGAGCCCGCTGCCAGAGCAGCCGGGAAATGAAAGCCAGCACCAGAAACCAGAGGACCTGTTCCGCCAGGACCTGCCAGCCTGCAGCCGGACTGATTTTCCCCAGCCAGATCAAGGTGGGCAAATAACTGATAGAACGAAAGGGCAAAAAATCGATGATTTGCTGGGCCCAGGCAGGATAAAAGCTGATCGGAACTAACAGTCCGGAGAGCAAATCCACCAGCACTCGCTTCATCCGCTGAATGCCCGTATTATTATAGGTATAAAAAGTCAGGTAACCGGTAAGCAAATTGAGCTGGGCATTGACCAGAAAACTGCCTAAAGCCGCTAACAAAAACATCCCCCAGGCTGTCAGACTGGACGGTAATTTAAAGGGATAAAAGAGATACATCACTAAGCCGCTAGGAAGAGTAAAGACCAGAAGACGAAAAAGGGCTTCTCCCAGAGCCCGGGCCAGCTTGACCGCCCCGTAATCATAAGGCCGCAACAATTCCAGCACAATCCGCCCTTCTCGCACTTCCAGGGCGATTTCCCTTTCCAGATTATTGAAATAAAAAGAGCGCACTACCCAGGCTACGATTACGTAACTTAGCATTTCCGAATGAGTAAAACCAGCCAGGGGCCGCCTGGCAGCATAGATAGCATCCCAGAGGAAAAAATAGCCACCAATCTGCACCAGGTAGTTGAGCACACCGGTTAGGTTGGAAACCCGGTAAGCCAGCTGTTTCATGAATTCCATGCGGATCAGAGTCAGATATATTCTCATAAGGCCAGGCCTCCCTGGCGATAAATATCGGCGACAATTTCCTCAATAGGTGTCTCCTCAATTTTGATATCCAGTACCGGTAACCGGTTCAGGATAGGCTGCAGGATAGCAGCTGTTGTCACCTCTTGTTCCACAAAAGAGCCATTCCAGATCCGCCCCTCATCCTGAGCCTGCCATCTCACCGGCAGGTGGCCGCAGATCTCCTGCCAGACAATTGGCGCCACCGGTTGTTCCAGTTCAATCCGCAACTGGCGCTCCCGGCCAAATTGCTGGCGCAGGTTGTCCAGATTACCATCATAAATTTTTCTGCCCTGGTCAATAATCACTACCCGCTGACAGAGAGCTTCGATATCCCCCAGGTCATGGGTAGTAAGAAAAATGGTCGTACCGTCTTCCCGGTTTACTTCCTGGAGAAAGCGCCGGATTTCATTTTTGGCTACCACATCCAGACCGATAGTAGGTTCATCCAGGAATATCAAGGGCGGACGGTGAATAAGGGCGGCTGCCAGCTCACTGCGCATGCGCTGACCCAGGCTCAATTTGCGTACCGGAGTATGCAGAAAAGATGATAGAGACAGGCGATCAGCAAAATCGGCAATCCGCTTCTCCAGCAAAGAATCAGGAACCCGGTAGAGCTGACCCAGCAAGCGCAGCGACTCAATCACCGCCAGATCCCACCAGAGCTGGCTGCGCTGGCCAAACACCACCCCGATCTGCCGTACATACCTTTCCCTCTCCTGGTAGGGCGTAAACCCATTGACCAGAAGCCGCCCCGAGCTGGGTACCAGGACCCCGGTCAGCATTTTGATGGTGGTAGATTTACCGGCTCCATTAGCGCCGATAAAACCGATAATCTCCCCCCGCTTCACTTGCAGGTTCAGGTTATCCACAGCCCTGAGGATACGGTAGTCCCGCTGGAACAAATCCAGTACTGCTCCCCATAAACCCTCCCGGCGTTTAAACAAACGAAATTCTTTGGTTAAGTTCACAGTTTCGATGATATAGTCCATCTCCTTTTCTCCTCCTTCGCCTCCCTCATTATAACATAAAATTAGAGCCCCAGGCGTTAAGCCTGCGGCTCTAAATGAAATTGACTTACTGCTTCCTCCATTTCCCTGGTCATTTCCACCAGCTGCTCACTGGCGGTAGAAATTTCCGCAGTCAAACCCTGCAGTTGTTCACTAAGGGCTGACATCTCCTGGGCACTGGCGCTGTTTTCACCAGCCATTTCCGTAATTTTAACCATTACTGTTTCAATAGTCCTGGCCGCAGCACTAATTTCTTCTGCCTGAGCAGCCGATTCCTTAATGGCCCTGGTCAGCTCTTTGACAGCAGCAACAGCACCTTTACCAGCCTGATTAATGTTTTCCGATTCGCCAGCAATCCGTTCCACCTGATTAAACGTACTGTTCATTTGCTGAACTATGGTTTCCAGCGCCTGTCCGGTGCGCTCAGCCAGGCTGATGCCAGTTTCCACTTCTGACTCCCCTTGTACCATACCGTCAACCGCACGCTGGATGCCCGCCTGAATATCGTGGACCAGCTGGCTGATTTCCCGGGCCGCTCCTGCCGACTTTTCGGCCAGCTTTCTCACCTCATCAGCCACCACGGCAAAACCTTTGCCATGTTCGCCGGCCCGGGCTGCCTCAATAGCAGCATTTAAGGCTAGCAAATTAGTCTGTTCGGCAATGTCCACAATCACCTGGATTATCCCATCAATCTGATTGGAAGCAGCCCCCAGGCGTTTAACCTGTTCCGCAGCATAACTGACGGACTGGCGCACTTTGGCCATCCCGGCAACAGTTTCAGCCACTACTTGTCTGCTGTCACTGGCCACCTGCTGCGTCTGGGTGGCCTGTTTAGCCAGCTCCTGGTTTTCTTCACTGATTTTACGAATCCCGGCAGCGGTAACAGCTACCATTTTTCTTACTTCTTCTGCCTGTTCACTTTGTTCTTCCAGCAAAGCCGCAATCTGGTTCACGCTTTCAACCAGATTCTCCACTGCACTCAGGGCCTGCTGGCTTTCTCCTACCTGGACATGGGCTTTCTGGTCAACAACCGTTATGGCAGCTGCCAGCTGACCATTGGCTTCCGCCCCGTTCTCAGCCCCTGCTGCCATTTGCCGGGCAAAGTGGGTCAGATCAACGGCTTTCATTTTCATGCCTTCTACCAGAGTATACAAATGTTCTACCATTTGATTAAAGCTGCGCTCCAGCTGACCAAATTCATCCTTTCGGCCGCCCAAATTCAATCTGGTATAAAGCTGTCCACTGGCTACCAGCTGCATTCCTGATTGCAGTTCTTTAATGGGCTTTAACAGATGGCGCTGTAAGACAAAACCTAATACCAGCGCACCTACTAGAGATAGAGCTCCTAAACCGATGGTCCGCCAGCGGAAAGCTGCAGCCAGCTGGTCATAATAGGCATTGGGCACACCCACATAAAGTATGCCGATAACTTTCCCTTCCGGGTTTTTGATCGGCTCGTAGATAGTCTGGTACATGCGGCCGACTACTTCTGCCTCACCAAGAAAGGTTTTCTGTTCTACCAGCACTTCCTGGCGAACTTTTTCAGAAACTTTTGTACCCACCGCCCGGCTGCCATCAGGCTTGCGAACATTAGTAGCTACCCGAACATCGCCCTGAAAGATGGTAACGGTATCGCCTGTTTTCTGGCCGATTAAATCCACAGCAGAATAATCATCATTGATCCGGTACTCGCCTTTGTAAAGCTGACCATCGCGAACCTGCCAGGGCCCGGGATATTTGTAATTCAGGATAATTTTACTCATTTCCAGGTCGCTTCGAAGTTTTTGTCTGGCAGCTGCCAGCAACTGGTCTTTGGCAGCTGATGCAGTATAAAAAGCTAACAATAGCACTGCAAAAAAAGTTAATCCAACTAGTGCTGCATAAAGTTTTCTGGCATAACTCACTCCGCTTCCCCTTTCTTTTTGTTTTTAGAATTATTTCTACATTTTATGATTAAATCCTGCACAATTTTTGTTTTTTTGACATGTTTTATACAATCGAGTAGTCAATGAGCGATGATCACAAGATAAACACATTGTCGGAAATATTTGGTTGATTTCTTTTTTTTTGTATTATAATTTATTTGGGCGCCCGGAAATATTTTTTAAAGGAGTGAAAAAATGAAAAAGAAGGTTTGGATTGTATTATTTTTAAGTATATATATCTTTACAATGTTAGAAAATGCATTGGCATATAATTTAACAGGAAAAAAATGGGCCGATCCCAAAACGCCAAAATATTACTGGGTCTCTGGTTTCCCAAGCGATTTGCAAACTGCTGCTAATAATGCTGCTAAAAGTTGGATGAACGCTTCCAGTAAATTAAGTCTCACTTATAATAATTCCGGAACAGTCGCTTTAACTTCTACGTATAATTCGAAATCGAATCTATCAGGTTATACAACTCTTCAAACTGATTTTGGAGGGTTAGGCAATACAATAATTGGAGCCAGAGTAATAATAAATACTTATGTAACAAACAAATATAATTCAACGCAAAAACAAAGTGTACTTGGACATGAATTCGGGCATGTCTGGGGTTTGGGTGACTCTGGCGATCTCTGGGCATTGATGTATCCCTCTGATGAGGAAAGGAACTACAGAGGAACTTATCTGCCAAGAAGTGATGATATAGCAGGAATTAATGCTATTTATCCATAAATTAAAGGGGGCGATTTATTTGAAAAAAATACTAAAATTTTTTTCATATGGCATAATTGTGACTGTCTTTGGTCTCTTTGGTTTTTACAAATATATCACCTCACAACCGGTAGTTGTCCATGCCAGTTATGCGGAAATCATGTCTCCAGAAAAAGCAGCTGCACAGGCTGATAATATCGTCATCGGCCGGGTAGTAAAAAATCTAGGAACTTACCAGGAAAATATGTTTCCTTATACCGACTTTGAGATCCAGGTAGAAAAAAATCTTAAGGGAGTTATCAACGGCAATTTTGTTTTTGCCCAGGAAGGGGGCTATGATAAAGATATAGGCAAAACTATTCAATTTGATAACTATAAAATTTTCACCCCCGGAGAAAGATATTTGCTCTTCCTAAAAAAATACTCGGATGAGCCAGCAAAATATTATTCCGTTGGCAGTGGACCTACAGTTTATAAGCTGGAAGGAGATAAAGCCTTAAATATGTTCCTGCAACGCAGTCTGACCCTGGACGGACTGGAAAAGATTATTGCTCAGCATAAATAAAAGGGGATGGCATCAGCCATCCCCTGCTCTCTTCTATATTTATCCCTTTTACTTACCTTCCCCTAGCTTTCTCCTTCTTTCCAGTTCCCGCAGCTCTACCCGGCGAATTTTGCCGCTGATGGTCTTGGGCAGTGAAGCGACGAACTCGATTTCCCGCGGATATTTATATGGTGCAGTTACATTTTTGACATGTTCCTGCAGCTCCTTGACCAGGGCATCTGACGGCTGATAACCAGGAGCCAGAATGACAAAGGCCTTGACGATTTCTCCCCGCAGTTCATCGGGGCTGGCCACTACCGCTGCTTCGGCCACTGCCGGATGTTCAACCAGAGCGGACTCCACCTCAAAGGGTCCAATCCGGTAACCAGCGGAGAGAATGACATCATCCGCCCGGCCCACAAACCAGAAATAGCCATCCTCATCTTTATAGGCACGGTCACCGGTAATATACCAGTCGCCCCGCTCGGTGGCTCTGGTGCGTTCCGGGTCTTTCCAGTATTCCTTAAACAATCCCACCGGCCGTTCCGGTTTAATCCTGACAGCAATATCCCCTTCCTGACCGGGGGGCAGTTCATTGCCATCTTCATCGATAACGGAAATATAGAAACCGGGAGCCGGTTTGCCCATGGAACCGAACCGGGGTTCAATGCAGGGCCAGGTGGCTACCATGATCACCGATTCCGTCTGGCCATAGCCATCGCGAATTATGCAACCGGTTGCTTCTTTCCAGACCTCGATGACTTCCGGGTTAAGGGGTTCACCGGCGCCGACACAATGGCGCAGGTGGGGGAATTTATAAGACTTCAGGTCTTCCAGCACCATGACCCGGTAGGCGGTCGGCGGTCCACAGAGAGTGGTAATGGGGTAAGTGGCCAGAAGTTCCAAAGTTTTCTTGGGATCGAATTTCCCGGTGGAATGATGGATGAAAATGGCAGCACCGCAGTTCCAGGGCCCGAAGATAGAGCTCCAGGCAGCTTTAGCCCAGCCGGTATCGGAGAGGTTCCAGTGCAAATCTCCAGGCTTCAGATCCAGCCAGTATTTCCCGGTGACAATATGGCCAATGGGATAGCTGGCATGGGTATGCACAGTCATTTTGGGATACCCGGTAGTACCGGAGGTAAAGAAGATAATAGCCGGATCATCCGAACGAGTGTTGGCAGTTTCAAATACAGTGGGCTCATTGGCAATCAATTCACCATAATCCAGCCAGCCCTCGGCTTTGCCGCCCACCATAATGCAATGCTTCAAGGTCGGGCATTCATTGCGGATAGCATCCACTTTGGGGGCATTTTCAGCATCAGTTATGATGGCTACCCCTTCGGAAGCTTCAAAACGGTATTTCAGGTCTTTGGGAGTCAACTGGCTCGTCCCGGGAATATAAACAGCCCCAATGCGCATAATTGCCAGAATGCTTTCCCACCATTCCGGCAGCCGAGGTAAGAGCAGGAACACCATGTCCCCTTGCTTGATGCCCAGCTTGCTGAGAGCATTGGCCAGCTGCTGGGACCGTTCGGAAAAGTACTTGAAGGTATACTTGGCTTCATTGCCGTAGTCATCCACCCACCACATGGCCAGTTTATCCGGATCCTGGGCCCACTTGTCCACTACATCCCGGGCGAAGTTGAAATACTCCGGCACCTGATGCTTGAACTCAGCATAGACCTTATCATAGTCCTCCATATTGGGTTTGCGCAAATCTTCCATCCCTTCTCTACCCCCTTGTCTTCTTTGTATTTTCAGCATAAACAAAAATAGACCAGCCGACAACATCGGCTGGTAAAAAGTAGATTTTCTACCCTGAATGGTGATTTGTTGTCTGTGAACAGCCATTCAGGAAGTTATTGTACATTTACACTGGATTTGTAGACTCCGGCAGTACCGCTATTCTGGCAGTAGACAATATTATGCGGGTTTGTCCCTACTTTGCTCAAGGCAAAAGCTGGCCAGGGATGACCGCAATCCACCAGCTGGGTGGGACCGGTAGGAGCGGTAACTGTTCTGATATCCGAACCATAGATTTTACCGCTACTAGCAGACCAGACTACCAGCTGGTTGGTCACCAGTTCCGCCTTGCCGATAGCAAAAGCGGTAGGAGCAGCACCACCAGGATAGCTGTTTTTAATGACTGGATATTTGGCGCCGCCGCTGATGGCATAGAGCTGCAAATCATAGCCACTGCTACTGTATAAAACATAATTGGGACTGATATCATGCAAGCGCTTGGCTCCGGATACATCCGTCTTGGTAGAATTACTGATATTATGCAATTTGATGAAATTGGTACCACCATTTAAAGTCTCATAAGCCACATGCGTAGTAGTTATACGGGCACGGGCCAAATAGGCCGCACTGGAATCTATGGTTGTTTCTGCCCCATTGGGCAAGGTTTTCATGTAAATAATCGCCCGGGAGTAACTGATTCGGCCATCAGTCCCCACCGTCTCTGTCCATTCTGACCAAACCGCCTTGCCACCAGCTACATCAGGAAAGGCTTTTTTCGTAGTGAGCCGGGAGGGGACTAAATCTGTAATGGTTTTAGTGGTTAAATCCAGGCAGAAGATTTTACTCAGTCCATTGTAAATGGTTGTGAAAACCAGATAGTTGCCATCTAGCGCCAGCTCAACGATTTCTCCCACATTGGTTTTGGTAACCAGTTTTTCCACCGAAGAGTCACTGAGTTTAATCCGGGCCAGGTCGCCACCACCGTCAATAAAATAGGCATAAGTCCCATCTACCTGCAGGGTCATGGCCTCCGGCACAGCCTGCATGGGGATCGGTGAAAGCAAAGCTGAACTATTGAGATTGACGGCGGCATCCCCTGGCATTAGCAAGAATAGCAAGGATAGTGCAAGTGCTAACAAGGTCAAGCCGGCAGCGGCTTTAACCATTTTTTTCATTCTCTGTCCCCCTTTGTGCAATATGTTACTATTCCTTTTCGCCACAAAATTACAGATTCCTGCAAATCACATTAAAAAAATAGAAGTTTGTTCATATTTAGCGAACAAACTTCTACTACTATAAGTAAAATTAGCGTAATCCCGACTGTATGATGATTTCAGGCACCACTTCTTCCCAGGCCACCGCCATAATATGCACTCCTCTTACTCCCGGAATCTGGCGCAGTGCCTGAATTTGTTCCACCACAACCTGCACCGCTTCCTGTTTGGGATTTTCGGCCTGTTTCAAGCGCTGGATGAGCGCATCCGGCACAATCATGCCGGAAACATTTTTTTGCATGTATTCCGCCATGCGCACCGATTTAACCGGCGTTACTCCCGCCAGGATAAAAGCCTGTTCATGTAAACCCCGTTGCCGTACCAGCTGCATAAAGCGGTCAAAGCGCTCCAGGTCAAAAATACTCTGGGTCTGGATAAAACGGGCACCGGCCCGGATTTTCTTTTCCAGTCTCAGTACCCGGTACTCAAAGGGATCGGCAAAGGGATTGGCAACAGCACCGACAAAAAACTGCGGCGGTTCGCCATGTAACGGTTCACCATTGAAGAATTTGCCCTCCCGCAGGCGTTGCAAACCGCGAATGAACTGGATGGAATCAATATCATAGACATTGGCCGCAGTGGGATGATTGCCAAAAGTCTGATGGTCACCGGACAGGCAAAGAACGTTTTTCAGCCCCAGGGACCAGGCCCCCAGCAAATCGGACTGCAGGGCAATGCGGTTCCGGTCCCTCACAGTCATCTGTACAACTCCTTCTACTCCGGCAGCCTGAACGTGAAAAGCCCCGGCAATGGATGAGAGACGGCAAATGGCAGTCTGGTTGTCAGTAACATTGAGGGCATCCACATAAGGAGCCAGCAGTTCAGCATGATGGCGGATAGTGCTGGCATCCGCTCCTTTCGGGGGCCCGACTTCTGCGGTAACCACGAACCTGCCAGCTTCCAGCAACTGTTGGAGACGGCTCATAGGCTCACCTCCTCCCGGATCAGCCGCCGTGGACCTCCATCCCGGGCCAGGCGCCAGTCCTTTTCCTCCTCTATTTCCAGTAACTGCTCCAGCCGGCCCAGGGCCGTCATACGGTCGATAATGAGCTGCCAGGCACAGGGATTGTCTTTAACTTCACAGCGGCCATTCTGACTGCCACCACAGGGACCATTGAGAATGCGTTTGGCACAGCGGGCGATGGGACATATGCCACCGGTGCGGTGGAGCAGACATTGCCCGCAAAGGCCGCAGCGTTCCTCCCAGTGGCCATGGGCCACCGCACCCCCGGCAAATTTAGTATCCACCCCGGGTATAACCCAGTGGTGGGGAAATTTTTCTGCCAGAAACTGTACTCCTACCCCACAGGCCAGGGAGATGATTACCTCCACATCCTGAGCCAGGTTTTCCAGTTCCTCCAGGTACTCCCACTCACACTGGCGAATGCAGGTATGTTCTTTTATCTTCAGCGAACGTCCCTCCCCCGCTGCCAGAATTTGCAGGGAGGTGGCCAGAATCCCTGCTTCCCGGGCCCCTCCGGCCAGACAGACAGTAACACACTCGGCACAGCCCACTATCAATACCTTTTCCACTCCTGCCAGTAGCTGATAAAGCTGGCGATAGGGTTTGGGTTCAGCGACAATCATCCCCAGCTACCTCCCTTCTATTGAGCGGATTGGGTCCTAAAGCGAGAATCCGCTCTGTCATTTCCTCCACAATCTCTTTGAAGCGAGGGCCCATAGAGCCGGAGAGATTGAACATTTCTAACCGTTCCCGGCCCAGTCCCAGTTCATCCAGGATTTTTTTCGCCGCTTCCACCCTTTTACGGGCTCGCAGGTTGCCTTTCAGAAAATGGCAATCTCCCTCCAGACAGCCGGCTACAAAAACCCCATCGGCTCCCTGCAGAAATGCCTCCAGGATTACCCGCACATCTACCCGGCCGGAACAGGGCTGTTCCACCAGCCTTACTGCAGGGGGATATTGCAGACGCATGGTACCTGCCAGGTCGGCGGCAGCATAAGCACAGTAATAGCAACAAAAGGCGATGATTTTGGGCTCAAAATCCTTCATCCTACCTACCCCCTTTGCTGGTGTACGCCAGAGCCCTGACTTTGGCCGCCAGATAATCCTGATGGTAATGGGCCAGCTCCAGGGCCTGACCGGGACATTCACCCACACAGGTACCACAGCCATGGCACTGGACAGGATTGATTTCCGCCACCATATCGGCATTGATGTGCGGGACCCCGTAAGGACAGACCCGGACACAGGTAAGGCAGGCTGCACACTGCTCAGGTCTAGCCATAAAGGCCACTACTCCACCAGCTAGCAAGTGGCGGCGGGAAAGAATGGTAGCTGCCCGGGCCGCCGCCCCCGCCCCCTGGGCAATGGCTTCTGCCAGCAGTTTGGGCGCATGAGCCGCACCAGCCAGATAAAAACCAGCAGAAGGAAAATCCAGGGGGCCCAGCTTGGCATGGGTTTCCACCAGCAGACCCTGTTCATTGCGATGCACCTTGAGCAAGGAAGCAAGTTGACCCAGATCCGCCGGGGGCCGGGCCCCTGTTGCCAGCACCACCCCTTCCTGCCGGAGATTGAGCCGGGGCCAATTTTCTTCGTAGCGGAAAAAGCGGATTTTTTCCTGGCGAGCCTGGCGGTATTCTTCTTCCAGGAAACCATAGCTGCGCATCTCCCGGAAATGGATGTGAACCTGCAGCCGGGGCCAGCGGCTTTTGAGCTGGCGGGCCAACCGCAGCCCCTGCAGACAACAGGTGCGAGAACAGAAGGATACCGGACCTAAGGGCTGGGAGGCACAGAGGACAATGCTGATCCGCTCAAAAGCAGGTTGCCAGTCAGGTTCTTTTTCCAGCAGTTGGGTCACCTGCCTGAGGCTTAACCAGCCCTCGCCCAGGTTGGCCGTCAAATCCGGATCAGGTTCTGCTTCCTCCAATCCTGTTGCCACAACCACCGCTCCGTGTTCCACCACTACCGGTCCGGCAGGCGTCTCAATGCGGGAGCGGAAATGGCCCTGATGGCCTCCGATCTCGGTCAGATGCGACCGGGTATAGATACTGATCCGGGCATGAGACTGAACCCGCTGCCTCAGGTCAGCAATAACGCTTTCATCCCCGGGGTAACCAGCCAGGCCACCCAGTTCCTCCTTTTTTTCTACCAGGTGAACAGGAAAGCCCATTTCCGCCAGGTTATAGGCGGCTGCCATTCCGGCCGGTCCTCCCCCGATTATCAAAGCCTGATTCACTACCGGTACTGGATGCAGTTGCAGAGGACGATGCAGGGCCACTTTGGCAACAGCCATTTTCACCAGGTCAATGGCTTTGGCCGTGGCCGCTTCCGGTTCCAGCCGGTGCACCCAGGAACACTGATCGCGGATATTGGCCATTTCAAACAGGAACTGATTGAGACCTGCTTCCTTTAGTGCTTCCCGGAACAGCGGCTGGTGGGTGCGGATCGTACAAGAAGCCACTACTATCCGGTTCAGCTGGTGTTCATGGATGCGGTTAATAATCTGTTTCAGAGAATCCTGGGAACAGGAATATAGGAATTCCTCCGCCCAGACCACACCTGGCAAACGGGCAGCAGCCTCTACCACCCGGGGCACATTTATCACAGCAGCGATATTGATCCCACAGCGGCAGATAAACACCCCGATGCGCGCTTCCTCCTGACTCACATCCCGTTCCGGGGGATAGGTTTTGGGCTGGACCAGAGTATGACGTCCCGGGGCCAGCAGAGCGGCGATTCTGGCTGCAGCAGCACTGGCACTGGCTACTGTCTCAGGAATATCCCGCGGTCCCTGGAAAGCTCCTGCCACAAAAACCCCGGACCGGCTGGTCGCCACCGGGTCTTCCGGTGGGGTCCAGGCAAAGCCGTACTGGTTGAGCTCAATCCCGGCCGCCCGGGCCAGTTCCTTTGCCCCTGCCGGTGGCTCTACCCCTACGGCCAGCACCACCAGGTCAAATTCCTCTTCTGCTGCCTGACCCTCCCGGCTAAACTGGACCAGCAGTTTTTTTCTTACAGGGTCATATTTTACTCCTGCCACCATAGAGCGAATAAAGCGCACTCCCTGCTCCCGGGCCGACTGGACATAGCGGTCAAAATTTTTGCCATAGGCCCTCAGGTCCAGATAAAAAATGGTGGGCTCGATTTCCGGGTCATGTTCACGGGCAATGATGGCTTCCTTAACCGAATACATACAGCAGATGGATGAACACCAGGAGTTACCCCGACAGGCATCCCGGGACCCTACACACTGGATAAAAGCGATTTTACGGGGAGTCTGCCCGTCACTGGGCCTGACCACATGGCCCTGACTGGGTCCGGTGGAACTGAGAATGCGTTCAAATTCCAGGGATGTAACCACATCAGGGTAAATCCCATAGCCCAGCTCCCCGTAACAGCGAGCATCAAACAAACTGAAACCGGGAGCCAGCAAAACCGCTCCAATGGCTATTTCCCTTTCTTCTGCCTGCTGGTCATGGGCGATGGCCTGTTTCTTACAGGCGCTCTCACAGAGACGGCATTCACAACAGCCGCCACAATTCAAGCAACGGGCAGCCTCCTGGCGGGCCAGTTCCTCACTGTATTGCTGTACCACTTCCGCAAAGGTCTGCCGTCGTTCCAGCGGATGCAATTTACTGGCCGCTACCCGGCGCTGCCGCTGCACCCGGGCCAGCTCTTCCGGGGTCCAGCGGGCTTCAGGCAGGAAGCGGCGCTCCCGGCCCTGGTAGAGATCCAGGCCGTTCAGGTAACGATCAATCGATTCCGCCGCTTCCCGGCCGGCAGCACAGGCTTCCACCAGAGTTTTGGGTCCAGTCACAGCATCGCCGCCGGCAAAAACGCCAGGCAGACTGGTGGCCAGGGTGACAGGGTCCACTTCGATAAGACGGCCCCGGGTTTTAAGACCGGGATGTTCCCCCAGGAAGGATTTTTCCGGCGCCTGGCTGACAGCGATAATCACTGCATCTACCGCCAGTTCCTCCTCCGAACCGGGAATACCCCGGGGCTGCCGCCGCCCGTCCGGTCCAGGAGGCCCCAGCTGGTTTTTCTGGATTTTAATCGCCTGAACCCGCTCTTGACCCAGGAAGGCTAATGGGGAAGTCAGGAAACGGAATTCCACCCCTTCCTCCCGGGCTTCCACCACTTCTTCCGGTAAAGCAGTCATTTCCTCTTCCGTGCGCCGGTATATAACAGTCACTTCTTCTGCCCCCAGGCGCAAGGCAGTACGAGCAGCATCCATAGCGGTGTTGCCGCCGCCGATCACCGCCACTTTGCGCCCCAGGACAGGTCTTTCCCCTAATGCTACCTGGCGGAGAAAGCTGACCCCGTGATAGATACCATCCAGTTCTTCCCCGGGCAATCCCAGAGTCTGAGGCTCATGGGCACCGATGCCCAGAAACACCGCCTGGAATCCTTCTTTTTCCAGGAGACTGGTGATAGTTCTTTCCCCACCGATGGGACTATTAACCCGAATTTCTACCCCCAGACGCTGAACTAGCTCGATTTCCTTCTGCACCAGAGCTTTGGGCAAGCGATATTCGGGGATACCAACCTGCATCATACCTCCGGCTACCGGCAAGGCCTCAAAAACCGTAACCTGATAACCGCGTCGGGCCAGGTGATAGGCACAGGAAAGACCTGCTGGTCCAGACCCCACCACCGCTACTCGTTCCTGCCGCCTGATAGCCGGACGTATATCTTCATCCCTGAGTTCTTCCAGCACCTTGACCCCAATAAAGCGTTTGATCCGACTAATGGCCACCGGTTCCTCTACCTGCCCCCGCTGGCAAACCTGTTCACAGGGATGGTGACAGACGGTACCGCAGATGATGGGAAAAGGAATAGCCTCACGAATAATATCCCAGGCCTCCCGCCAGCGCCCCTGGGCCGCCAGGGCAACATAGGCGTGAACATTGATTCCGGCTGGACAGGCCAGACGGCAGGGACTGGTCCCCCGCTTGCTGATCAAATATTTATTAGGCACTGCCTGGGGAAAAGCTTTATGCACAGCTTTGCGCCGGTTCAGGCCCTGGTTAAACTCAGCGGGCAGTTCCACCGGACAGACCTGTTCACATTCCCCGCAGGCAGTGCATTCTTCCTCTTTTACATAGCGGGGCCGCACCCTCAGCCGGGCTGTGAACTGACCTGGCTCTCCCTTTAACTCCAGTAAATCGGTGCAGGTAGAGAGGCGAATATTGGGATGATTCAGAGTATCAGTCATTTTGGGACCTAACAAACACATCGCGCAATCATTGGTGGGAAAAGTTTTATCCAGCTGGGCCATGGTTCCCCCCAGACTGGGGCCGATGGTGACCAGATGAACCAGATGCCCGCTTTCCGCCAAATCCAGGGCGGCAGTCATCCCCGCTGGTCCGCCCCCTACCACCAGAGCTGCTCCTATCACTTGTTCCGGTTTCATCTGCTCACCCCCAGTGCTGCCACAATCAATTCTGTAAAATAGCGAACCGGCAGCTTTTTGCTGCCCCCTTGCCGCCAGGCCAGATTGGCATAACAGAGGGGACAGGCAGTAACTATTTCCGCAGCTCCGGCCTGTCGCGCAGCCTCCACAATCTTTTTAACCAGTTCTGAAACAACCTGGCCATGGGGCACGGCCATGCTGCCCCCACAACAAGCGGTTTTGTAGGACCAGAGCACAGGTTCTGCTCCCAAAGCCAGCAACAGTTGATCAAGCCGCCGGGGCTGTTCAGGATCATCAAAGGCGATTTCCGCTGGTCGTACTAACAGGCAACCATAATAAGGCGCAATTTTGCGCCCGGATAGCTGTCCCCGGGCCCGTTTCTCTATTTCCTGTAAAAGCCCGGCTTCAGTCATCAGTTCCAGCAGATGCCGGATCTTCAGGTCCGGTCCGGCCTGACGGGCCAGCACGTTGTAACAGGCAGCACAAGGGACCAGCACTTCTCCCAGCCCCGCCTTGCGAGCCTGCTTTAAATTGCGCTGAGCCAGGGCCTCCCCTACCGGTGGCAACCAGGCATGGCCCGGGGTCGCTCCACAGCAATTCCAGTCCGGTACTTCCCTGACCTCAATCCCCAGCAGAGCCAGGGCCTTGCGGGCAGTATCTTCATAAAGCTGGGCTGTGGAATGCAGGGAACAACCGGGAAAATATCCGTAAACCATTCTATGCCCTCCCTTCCCGCTGCAGCAAAGCCGCTACCTCAGAGCGCCCCTGAATGGGCTGGGGCAGAAGACGTAAATTGCCCTGCCTTAGCAACTGCCAGCCCAGAGCCAGGTCCGCCAGCCAGCGGCCGGTCCGCCATTTATACCCCAGTATCATACCCAGTTCATAGACCCGGCCCCAGCGGGCCACACTGGCTAGAAAACTCTGGTAAAAAGCCGGCAACGGGGATGGGGTTACCATTTTCTGCAGCCAGGCTTTCTGTTTCAAACTAGCGGTAACTTCCCCCGCATCGATTCCGTTTGGACAGCGGGCAGCACAGGTACCGCAGTGCAAACACAGCCAGAGGCGATTGGACTGCAGGGCCTCCTGTTCCTGACCATTTAACAAAAGCTCTACCAGCCGGGCAGGTCCGATGTCCGTCCAGGGAGCTACCGGACACCCGGCGGTACACTTCTGACACTGGTAACAGCCATCAACTGGCAACATACCGGTCACCTCCTCGTGTTGCTTTAATTACATGCAAGGGACACTCCAATTCCTCCCCCTTCCCGGTAAAATGTCAATACCGCCTGCTCAAGAACAAAAAAAGACAGGTAAACGGTTAAAACCATTTACCTGTTAAATGTCTTCTTATCTGTCGCGCAACAGTCCCAGCTGTTCCAGTCTGCGATACAAAGTGCTGCGGGCAACTCCCAGTTCCCGGGCCGCCCGGGCCAGATTACCCTGACAGCGCTTGATGGTATTGAGAATGGTTTCTTCATCCAGGGAACGCCGCATGGTTTTGCTATTTACCGGCTCCAGCCGCAGGGATTTGCCCTCCATGAGAAATTCCGGTCCTAGCTCCGCCGGGGTCAACCAGGGCCCCTGCGCTACATTGACTGCCCGTTCGATTACATTTTCCAGCTCCCGCACATTCCCCGGCCAGGAATACCGCACCAGCAGCTCTTCGGCCCGGGGATGAAAGCCTCTGATCTGCTTACCCAGCCGCTCAGTCATCTGTTGCAGGAAAAATCTAGCCAGAGGCATGATATCATCCGGGCGCTGGCGCAAGGGCACCATCTGGATGGTCAGGACATTCAAACGGTAGTAGAGGTCAAGGCGAAAACGCCCTTTTTCCACTTCCTCCCGCAAATTCTTGTTGGTAGCCGCAATCACCCGTACATCCACCGGAATAACCTGCTGGCCCCCGATACGCATCACTGTCCGTTCCTGCAAGACTCTGAGCAAATGGGCCTGCATTTCCAGGGGCATTTCCCCGATTTCGTCCAGAAATACTGTCCCGCCATCAGCCAGCTCGAATTTACCGGGGTTACCACCCCGTTTGGCCCCGGTGAAGGCTCCTTCCGCATAGCCGAACAGCTCAGAACCGATCAGTTCCCGCGGCAGGGCGGCACAGTTGATAGCGATGAACGGTCCGCTGGCCCTGGGCCCGGCATTGTGAATAGCCTGAGCAAAAACCTCCTTGCCGGTGCCGCTTTCCCCCAGCAAGAGCACGGTGGAATTGCTGCGGGCCGCCTGGCGAGCCAGCTCCACTGTCCGCAGAAAAGCCGGGTTAGTACCGATCAGGTCATTAAAACTGAAGCGGGCCCGGGCTCCCACCATTTTAGATACCAGCTGTCTTACTTTCTGGATTTCCCTGACCACCACTACCATCCCCACCAGCCGTTGCTGGCTGTTATAAATAGGCCGGCAGGAGACAGTACAGTGAATCTGCCCCCGCCAGCTTTCCTGTTGCCACTCCTCCTCGGAAATTTCCTCCGCCCGGGTCAGGGCCCGGCTGACAGGGTTACCTTCCCCCAGGATTTCGTCGATTCTCTGCCCAATGGCCCCCTCGCTGTTTAACCGCAAAATCCGGGCCGCCGCCTGATTCAAACGGGTTACCCGGCCTTGCTCATCCAGAGCCAGTAATCCTTCTGAGATAGCCTCCATAATGGCGCTCTGATAACGATTTAACACCGTCATTCTCTCCAGCGCCCGATTGATTTTTAACTGCCCTTCAATAGCCTGGGTAGCGGCTACTACCATCCCCAGCGTGTGGCTATGCACCTTTTCAAAGCTGCCCGTCATGCTGATAGCGCCCAGAGGTTGGCCAGCCAGGCCCATAATGGGAGCGGCAGAACAGGTCCAGGGATGCAGGCCCTCAAGATAGTGTTCGGCAGCAAAAACCTGAATAGGCCGAAGTAAGCGCAAAGCCAGCCCGGTGGCATTGGTGCCGCTCACCCCTTCCGCCAGGCAGGCACCAGGCACGAGACGACATTCACGAGCCAAACGCAGGGTTTCCGGGTCCCCAACGCTTTCCAGCAAATAGCCCTCTTCATCCACCAGGGATACGATAAACCCGGAGCCCTGGACAAAAGAGTAGAGAGATTTTAAATAGGGAGTAGCCAGATTGATTAACTCTTCCCTTTCCCGCCGCCGGCTGAACAATTCTTCCTTGCCCAGCACCAGCGGTACTTTTTTTAGCTCCGATTTGATCCCGGCCTGGCGGGAACGCCGCCAGGACTCGGCTATTTCCGGCCTCAGGTGCTCCTGGTTTATTCCAGCCCGGCCCTGACGCTGAAATTCCAGCCAGGCCTGATACAAATGGTCAGAGAGCAGATGTACCATCCCGCACTCCCCCTCTTGTTCCTGTCTGCACAAAAACAGAACCGGTCCTGTTCGGACCGGTTTGCCCATTCCACCCTATGCGCCTTTTTCCCCACCAAACCTGTTGCATAAGCGTCCGCCCCTTTTTCCCCCTTTGCTTTCAATGTACCTTTTTTTCAGCAAAATTGAAACAGCCGGGCGGCCAATGGTCAAAATCAGCAGTTAAAGGTCATGATAAATCGGTTTCGCAGAGGGGACAGCGGTCATCCCACTCAGACCAGCACTGGTTGCACATAATCAAACCACAATCACACAGTTTTACATCCAGAGCTGTCTTTTTCTCCTGGCAGGCTCGGCAGAAATAGACGGCCGTAACCGAAGTTACAATCGCCCCCCGCCGCACCTCCTTTAACTCCATTTTCTGCACCAGGCGCAATTGGGGCTTTTCCGGGCCAGGCAGCACTTCCGGCATCCCTTCGGGATAGCGAATTTTATCCACCGCCATCTTCCATTCCTCCTTTCCGCCGCTCCTGCTTTCGGCTGCTTTTGACTATTATCCTAGCAAGAGCAATGCCCGCTGCGGGCCTTATCGGCGAAAAGAAGTTTTTCGTCCCTCAATGGTTATTCAGGCAGTTTAATTGTTATGCGGCCTCTTCCCAGTGTCCCAGCATCTGTTGCATACTGTCTTATCCCGCCAGCAGCAAGGCACATACTTCAGGCACCTTCTCCCAGTAGTTTACAGCCTTATTTAGTTTGGCGGCGTATTTCTCCTGGTTCCAGCCTTCTTTGCGGTAAAAATAGCGATTGGCCAGGCGCCAGAATTTCTGGGGAAAAGTGAGAAAAGCAGCGATCACCGTCTTTTCCTCAGCTGACAGGGGGCGTATCTCCTCATAAGCGGCCAGAATGGCTTCTGCCTTTTCCCTCTGCCAGCCCTGGCGCTTCATAGCCCGTTGCAACAACCGGGCCACATCGGCTGCTGGTAAGTCCTGGCGACAATAATCGAAATCGATTAAATAAGCATGCCCATCCGGATGAATAATGAAATTACGGGCCGCCACATCCCGATGGATAAAAGCCTGAGCTCTTTCAGCTTCACTAGCCACCACCTGGTACTGGCTGCTGTTGAGTACTTCCAGAGCCTGCCTGGCCAGTTGCAAACCCCGGGGCAAAGCCTGCAAAAATCCCCGTTCAAAGGAATTGAGTTTTCCCTTCATGGCCAGCAGTTTTTGAAAAGCCTGCAACTCCTCAATCCTTTCCTCATATTTTTCCGGCCAGGCCCAGTACATGGTTTTGGGCCGGCTGCCCGGCGGTGGTGTCAGCCCATGAGCCACCTGATGCAAAGCCGCCAGGGTCCGGGCTGCCTGCAAGCAATCCTGCCGGCGGCGAAAATCACAGCCCCTACCTTGAACCCAGCCCGTGGCCAGCCAGCTCTCTCCCCCCTCCTGCCAGATTGCTTCGCCCTGCCCTGTCAGTACCAGGGGAGCAAACCAGGGAAACTGCTTTTGTTTTAAATACTGAAGGGCAGCTGTAATAAACGCCAGTCGTTCCGGACTGGTAGTAGGTCGTTTTAAAGCAAATTCCCCTTGCCGGGCCCGCACTTTCCAGACTGTATCATTGATTCGTCGAAACCTGGCTTTTTCCCAACCGTAAGCCTCTGCTATTCTTTTCATAAAAAAATTCCCCCTTTGGCACAGTTTATGCCCGGGGGAAGAAAGGAGTTATTTTTTCTTTTTTCTTTTTGCTTTCGCCTTTTTCTTCTTTTTCGCCTGTTCAGCCAGTTTTTTCTGGGCCTCGGCCTTGAGCCGTTCCTGCTCGGCCAGGTATATCCGCCAGTCTGGCAGTTTCCCCTGCAGAATAGCTCCCGTCGGCGTGAGAGGTACCTTGAGGGCCAGGACCTGGCCCTCAAGGTCTGCCCCATAGACTACATCCCCCTTTGCTGCCGGTGCCGCCAGCATAAAGGCATCCCCTGTCTTGTACTGCCAGCTGAGGCGGCCATTCTGAGCATCGATCCCAATTAAGCCACCATAGAAGGTGTTCCAGACCAGCTGACCACCCACCAGAACGGGTCGGGTATCATAGATGGTCTTGCCGCTATTAAATTGCCATAATTCCTTGCCGGTCAGAGGATGATAAGCATACAAGCGGCCACTGACAGCATTAACAAATACCGCCTGTCCCTGTACCAGCGGTGCACCATAGCCTCCTGCCAGTTTGGCCTTCCAGGCCAGTTTGCCGTCCAGCTGGTCCAGAGCAAAGAGGGAATAGCCGCCCTGGCGTTTGTCCGCAGGGGCAACGGCATAGACCAGCCCATACCCTACCGCCATCGGTGCGGTAGCCGGAGCATAATAAAATCCGCTGTTGATCAGGGTCTTCCAGAGAAGCTTGCCGCTATCGGCCGCCAGGGCATATACGTAACCATCGTTACTACCTACAAAAAGACGGTTACCAGCCAGCACCGGCTGGGCCCGTAGACCCCCGCCGGTTTTATAGTTCCAGACAATCCCACCATTTTCAGGAGCCAGTGCCACTACCTGCCCGGTAGCCAGGGCACAGATCAGGTACTTGCCGCTCCATATCGGTGTAGCCAGGGAACCCGCCGGTAACTTAACCTGCCAGAGCACCTGGCCTTCGTCATTAACAGCGGCAGCCCAGCCATCCACTGCCACAGCCATGGCTCCCTCAGGGAAAAGCACTGCTCCTCCCACCAGAGCCTCCCCTTCCGGGCTCACCTGGTATGACCAGAGACGGTTACCGGTGAAGCGGTCCAGAGCCGTCAGCAGCCCATCACTGGAAGTAACCAGCAGTTGTTTGTTCCAGGGCAGTGGAGCAGACTGGACACTGCCCTTTACTTCAGCCTGCCAGAGCAGAGCCGGTTGACCGGTAACCTGGAAGGTTTGATTGAGATAGTAGACCTGGCCGCCGGAAAAAACCAGGCGAACTGTAGCCAGATGTTGACCAGGGGTAGTAATCTGCCAGTTCAGCTGCCAGCTGCCATCAGGCCGGGGAGCGAGTTTCTGCCAGTTGCCAGACCGGTCTACCCGGGCTTCAATACGCTCAGGACGTTCTTCCCCGGATAAGCGCAGGCTGATTCCCGTAGCCGCAGCCTGCACTTCCGCTCCTTGCAGGTTAACAGTTTCGCGAGTTGAAACTTCCGCCAGCTTTTTCAGCCAGGGGAAACCGATCTGCTTATGCCAGAGGGTCAATTTCCCCTCTTTGATTTGAACCAGGGCATAGCCACCATCCACAATGGCCTTCACCATAAAAAAGGGACGACCATTGCGGTTCCACTGCAGGTGGCTGTGGCCATGTCCGGCAAAATAGGCCAGAACATTATAGCCTTGCAGTATTTCCAGTACCTGATCCTCATTATCGATAAAGCGGTTACTAAAAGCCAGCGGATGATGGCTGAAAACCAGCACCGGCGTACCAGGAGCCAGCCGGGCCAGGTCAGCTTGCAACCAGCTGAGCTGGGGTCCATCGATATGGCCATGGGTAGCACCAGGGATAGCTGAATCCAGGATAATAAAATGGTAGCCCTTATAATCAAAGGAATAATAGCTTTTGCTTCCCTGCCCGAACAGCCGGGCCCAAACGGGTTTGGTTTGATCACTCCAGCGGCTGTCATGGTTGCCCAGGGCGTTGTATAAAGGCACCTTTAGAGGGCTGACCGCCTGGCGATAAGCATTGATTTCCCAGGCCAGTCCTTTTTCCGTCATATCACCCATGTGAATGACAAAATCCAGGGCCACAGGATTCTGGTTGAGTTCAGTTACTGCCAGCCTGGTTCGGGCCAGGCCTGTACTAAAACCCACATGGGAATCGGTAATTACAGCAAAGGTTAAGTCCGCAGCCGGATCCAGGTAGCCCTGGTAGACTGCCGCAGCCACAGTTTCGGAAGCCCGGGCCAGCCCAGGCCAGCACCAGGCCAGAACCAGGCTCAAGAGGAATATTAACTTACGCATAACTCCAGTCCCCTTTAAAAACAAATTTAATGTAAATAAAGTTTTATTCTATCTAGCTCTTTTTCTAAAAGAAATCGGCGAAAGGCTGTACTTTCCTGTAAAGCTGCCAGCAAACCCGCTTCCAGTTTACGGTCTCCCGGCCCTTTCCCGGGTCCTTTTTGCAGAATCAGCTCTTCCTCTTCTACTTCTAATATTTGCAGAAAATGACGGGCCTGTAATACCTGCAGACCAAGAAAAACAGTTTCCACCGTTTCCCCCAGCCTGGCTGCCGCCTCTTCCAGGTTAATCCGCCCCAGAAAGGGAGGCAAAAGGGCCAGGTTATGTTTCAAGAGTGCCAGCAAATTCTGGAGGAAATCATCAGCCCTGCCCAAATCTGCTCTGCCAAAAGCCAGTACCAGCCGCCGGGCCCCGGTCAAGGCCAGCATTTCCCGCAGCTGGCGTTCCGATGGCGGTGGTTTCAACAAAACCAGGGTTTCTGCCCTGACTGGCGGAGTATACCCTTCACCCCACTGATAATACCAGCTCTCCTGCCAGAGCGGCAGTTGCCGCCCTTCCTCCCTCCAGTTGCGCCAGTCCTCAATAACCAGATTGAGGGCTGGCTGTGGTCCCGGCAGGGTGCGAGCCAGAAAATCCAGGCAAATCAGCTGCGTACTTTCCTTCTGCCAGACTGGCTGCACCAGCAAATCCCCCCGGGTTCCCGGCACAATTTGCTCTGCCCGTTCCGCCGCCAGCCACCAGTTCAACGTTTGTCCTATTCCCTGCTGTCTGATGGTAAGCTTCAAATGGCGTTGAGCCAGGACCTGGGTCGAAACTATCTCCACCCCTTCCAGTAGAAATACAGGAGGGGGATTGCCTGGTCCAAAAGGCTTCAATTCCTGCCATTCACGGGCCAGTTCCGGGCTTAACTCGGTCAGATTGAAAGGTAGATCATACAGCAGGGTTGTAGTGGTCGGCAGATTTTGCTGCTGTTGCATCAAAACCGATTTGAGAGTGGTGGTAAAAGCTTCCCAGTTCAGACGAGGCAGGGAAAATCCGGCTGCTTCCGCATGACCGCCATATTTCTGCAAATGAACTTCAGCCTGTTGCAAAGCCTCCCGGCAATGGTAACCTGCCGGTGCCCGGGCAGAACCGGTCAGGGTTTCCCCATCTTCCTTCAATCCTGCCAGCAATACCGGCACCCGATATTTTTCGCAGAGGCGCCCGGCCACTATTCCCAGTACGCCATGATGCCAGTGCGGCTGCCAGAGCAGAATGGGTTCACCCGGTTGCCAGCCCCTCAGGCGCAATAATTCTTCCGCTTCCTGCCCCATTTCATCCCCGATGGCTTTGCGTTGCCGGTTCAGCAATTCCAGCCTGCGGGCAATTTCATCTAACCTGGTTTCATCACGGCCAATCAACAATTCTACCGCCAGGCGAGCATGGTCCAACCGCCCGGCGGCATTGAGCCTGGGTGCCAGTTGAAAAGCTATCAGCTCTTCATCAATCTCCTCCTGCCGGTAACGGGCCAGCAGCAGGCCCAAACCGGGATAAACCTGATCGGATTGCAACAGCTGTAAACCCCGTTTCACCAGTGTACGGTTATCCCCCAGCAAAGGTACCACATCAGCGACCAACCCCAGGGCTACCAGCTGTTCCAGTTCTCTTTCCTGACCCGCTCTCCCGGCCAACTGATAGAGCTGACGCACCAGATAATAGGCTACACCGACACCGGAAAGCCAGGCAGCCGGATGGGCGGGTTGGGCCAGCAGGTGAGGATTGATCACCGCCTCTGCCGCCGGCAGCCGTTCCGGTGGCAGGTGGTGATCAGTAATCACCACCTTGAGCCCTAGCTCTCTGGCTCGCCGTACTTCTTCTTCATTGCTCACTCCGCAGTCACAGGTGAGCACCAGCTGGATCCCGGCAGCCGCTGCCTGTTCCAGCCGCTCCTTATTTAATCCATATCCTTCCTCAAACCGGTCAGGTACGTGGTACTCCACCTTTGCCCCCAGAGCATGCAGGGCCCGGTACAGAACAGCGGTAGCAGTGACTCCATCCACATCATAGTCCCCATAGACCAGGATAGGTTGCCCCGTTTCGATGGCCTGCCAGACCAGGCGGGCGCCGGTTTCCAGCTGGGGTAAATCCAGCGGAGAGCTCAACTCCGCTTCTGGCGGCAATTCAGTCCAGCCCCGCTGCCAGAGGAGCTGGGCCAGATAAGGTTTGCTGCCTGCCAGTTCCTGCAGTTCAACCGGCATCGGCCGGAGGTTACGCAACTGAAATCTGACCTCTCTCACCAGCTTTCCCCCTCAACCAGTTGCCAGCTTAAATCCTCCAGCCCCAGTTCCCTGGCTGGATCCAGCTCTTCAGTAATCTGACCCTGACAGAGAGGGCGGTATTCACAACTGCGACAAACCTCCTCCACGCCTACAGGCGGATAATCGGCAGCAGCAATTGTTGCCTGGATTTCCGCCAGCACCTGACTTAAACGTTCTTCTGCCTCGGCCAGAAACTTTTCCTTTCCCGGTATGACTACCCGCTGGGCCGGATAGCGGGGATTCCAGTAGACCAGGCTAACCTCGGCATCAGGGGGCAAACCCAGATAGTTGCGACCACAGCGAGCGGCTACCAGCAGGTAGAGGCGGGTTTGCCAGCGTTCTGTCAGCAGTTTCTCTTGCAGAGGAGCAGCCTGAGTCTTCCAGTCATAAATTAGCAGGCGGCCATCGGGAATTTGCACCAGCAAATCATATTTAACCAGCAAAGAACCCCAGGGACTTTGCCAGCGCAATTCCTGTTCGGGATAATAGCTGTACCCGTCCTGGCGGGACCAGGTTGCTGCCAGGGCAGCCAGCCACCGGTTCAGGTTGCTTTCCCCCACCGGCGGTACCTGTCCGGTCAGGTAATATTGCTGGGCCAGGCGATGGAAAGTTAACCCCCGTTCCAGCTCCCGCAGGCTTTCTTCATTTTTTCCCCATACCGTGGGCCAGTAGAGAGCATCCACATAGCGATAGCGAAAACGGCGCCGGCAGGTGAGAAAGGTTTCCAGGGCTGCCTGACTGAAGGTCAGCTGCTGAAATAACTGTTTCTTATTTCTATTCATATATTTTCCCTCCTGCCACCCGTACGAAGTTTGCCATCTCTTTCCAGAAAGTCGGAGCTTCTGAATCTCTCGGTTTTCCATTTTTATCCTGATACTCCCGCGCCCTGGTAATGATCAGACGTTTTTTGGCCCTGGTTATGGCTACGTAAAATAAGCGCAGTTTTTCTCTAATCTCCTCCAGTTTGGCCTCTTCAAGGGGATTACCGGTAATTGCCATTCCCTGCAGCTGTTTCAAATAGGCTTTTGCTTCTGCATTCAGATTGATAATTCTGCCAGGAAGTTTATATTCACTGCGACTGTAATGATGCAGTTTCCCCGTATAGGGATAGGCATTGGTAGCGATGACAAAGACAATATCCCATTCCAGCCCTTTGGCTTTATGACAGGTACAAATAGTTACACTCTTTTCATCAATGCTATCCATCATTTCTTCTACTTTGAGGGCAAATTTCTTGAGGGCAGGCTCGAGAACAGGCAAATTGCTGGCTATTTCTTTTAAACGCCACTCCGGGTAAAGCTGTAACTGGTAGCGGATGTTGCCCGCCAGGTTATGGGCGAGGGCCAGTTCCTCCTTTTTCAGCTCCAGGTCCTCGGCCAGATAGAGCACCAGCTGGTCAGGTACCAGGCGCAGGGAAGCCTCCAGCCAGTCCCGCACCTGTCTTAACCCCTGCTGCAGCACCGTATAGGCCTCCTGGCTCTGCAGGGCATCCAGCAATTCCAGGGTCTGTTGCTGCCCGGGTGGATAAAGCAATTCTTCCGGCCGGTAACCCTGTAAAAAGGTTAACAGGGTCTTCCTGTCCCCTGGTTCCAGTTCCAGGGCGAAAAAGTCCTGCCAGAGCTCGATCCAGGCTTTCAAGTCATCGGGAGAACCCAGATATTTTAGCCCCCGCACCAGGCCATACATGGCCCGTTTTAAATCACTGCCCAGATCTTCTCCCACAATCCGGGCAGCAATCCCCTCCTGGGCCAGCGTCTCGGCCATTTTGGCCCCGATTTCCCGGGTGGGCACCAGAACAGCGATACTCTCACCGGGATAAGTCTTCTGAGCCAGGGCGATATATCTGGTCACCCCCTGGTATTCTTCCTCCCCATTCCGGTAGGTACACATGACTACCGGAAAACCGCCCACTACCGGATTGGGCCTGCTGTCCCCCGCCGGAGCCGGTTGAATAAACTGGGCCTCCAGGGCATTGCGACAGGCCGCAACCGGGTATTCCTCTGTTACCCAGCGCACCAGCCAGTTGGCGGTATCAATCACCTGCTGGCAGCTGCGACTGGCATAAAGCAGATCGACTTTCTGAACCAGGGGGTCACGGCAGTAGGCCCGGTACAGTTCCGGCTCCGCTGCAGTGAAGGTGCCCATAATGGCCTGGTTGGAATCTCCTACCCGAACCAGATTGCCATGGGAAGAGGACAGTAAACGCAGGATTTCTTCCTGCAAAGGGTTGGAATCCTGGGCTTCGTCCTCGAAGATGTACGTCCATTTTTGACTGAGCCGCTGGCGAAGCTGCTGATCCAGGCGCAACAAATCCCGGGCCTTGAGGATCATATCATCAAAATCAATCCCCCCTTCCCGGCTGAGCTGGTGCTGGTAAACCAGATAGACTTCCAGCAACCAGCCCAGGGGGTTATCCGGTGGCAACGTCCCGATCCAGTCTGCTGCCTGCGGTTCCTGCACTCCTCGTCCTTTCAAGGTCGAAATGCCGGCCAGGAGAAAATCGGCGACTTGCTCACGCCATTTCTCCAGTTGCCGGAGGTCAGGCTGATTACCCAGGGGGCCTTCCCAGCGCTGCCGCTGTTTGCGCATCCAGTCATTGATAATCCCTTTAAGGATATGTTTCCTCTGCTCCTCGTCTATAATATTGAAATCTTTATTAACCAGAACTACCTCGGTTTTTTCCTGCAAGATCTGCACTGCCAGGGAATGAAGGGTCCTGACCTCGAATTTGCGCTTGCCTTCGATGCCCTTTTCGGCCAGAATCCTGCTGATTCTCTGCCGGAAGTTGCTAACAGCGGAATTCATCGCCGTCACGATCAGGATTTTGCCCTGGCCAACGGCCCCGGTGGCGATCAGATCTGCCGCCAGATGGGCCAGGACATGAGTTTTTCCCGCTCCTGGCACCGCCGGAACCGCCAGCCGTCCTCCCCGGTAGGCCATGACCAGATCCTGGCCCGGCCGCCAGTTAATTGCCATCAGCACCACCCCCTGTCTGAGCCAAACTGAGGGCAAAGTCCAGGAAGGGCCCTTCCTGCTCTATCCCCTGGGAGTTGTAAATACTAATTCCCAGATAAAGATGGTGGCAGCGGCTGAACAGGGCCCAGGCCATCCGGTTGGCCTGTTCTTTGCGCCAGTTCTGGTCAGTATCGTCCTGCCAGATATCCTCTGCTTCCCGATCCCTGGCCAGCAGCCAGGAGTTGACCAGCTCCTTGGCCGGTCCCTGCCACCAGGCAGGCGCAGTCACATCCAGCAAAAAGACATGCTCAGCTGTGAACCCCCGGTCCAGAAAGGAGCTGACGGTACCCAGCAAAAGCCCCTGGCCTCTCTCCACCCAGGGCGCCAGTTCCAGAACTTCCTGGGCCAGGGTCCCTTTGAGAATCATCTGAATAAAGGCCTGGTCGGGCTGGGTTTCATCCCCATAGGCCTGGGCCAGGGCCCGGGGTAAGCGCAGGGCAGCCGCCAGCAACCGCCGCACACTCAGCAGATCCTCCTCCTGTAAAGGCAGGGGAGCCAGAATCTCACCAAAGGCCCGTTGCAGGAAATGGGCAATGGTCCCCGGCTCCTGCCGATAGGAACGCAACCACTCCTGCAATCTCTCCCATCTCTCGCTGAGAGCAAAACCGAGATGGCGCCGCAGCTGGTCCTGATCCAGATCCAGCTCTTCCACCCCGTTTCTGACCAGCTCCCGGGCCAGTAAACGGGCCCGCAGGGGGTCACATTGAAGAATCAGGGCCAGGGAGTGGGCCAGATCATCCTCGGCAATGGCCAAATGCCAGCGGGGATGGGCCAGAACCGCCAGGGTGAGCAGGGCCCGGACCAGAGGCTGGTCCAGTAACCGCCAGCCAGTGGCAAACTTGCGTACCGGTATGCCCTGGCGCTGGGCCCAGTTCTCGATGGCCGTTTCCAGAATGGCATCTGACACCGGAAGAAGCAGGGCTATCTGATCCCATTCTACCCCTCGAGCCCGCAGCTCCAGGATCCGGGCGGCAATCAATTCCAGCAGCTCAGGCCGCCAGCTGGCCTCTATTTCCTGGATTTGCGGGAGGGTTGGCCTCCCACCTATTTGCCGGCAATTCGCCCCTGCCATTTCCTGCAGGCGGGCCCAGGCCAGCTCCGGCGCCCCTCCCCGGATACGCCCCAAACCGCCTTCCGGGTTGATGGTAACCAGCCATTGCTCTGCTTTCAACAGCAATTGCAGCACCAGATCCAGAGCAGTGGGCACCAGTTCTTCGGCATCATCTATGATCAAACCCCGATAACGTCGCAATAGTTCCTGCCGATAGTTCGGCTCAGGGAGCAGATAGCGGTGATATAGTTCCACCGCCAGGGAATAGTCGATCATCCCGCCCGCCAGACACTGCTGGCGAAATTCCTGCCCTACCGCCAGGGCGGCTTTCAGTTCCTCCTGCCGGTCTACTGCTGCCGGCCAGCCTGTCAGCAAACGTTGCAAGGCCTCCTCTTCCTCCAGGCCATTAACAGCAATGAGATTCAGTAAATCCAGCACCTGTACTGCTAGCTGAGCAGTGGTAGCCACGACTTTCAGCAGTTTACCCTGGGCCTTGGCTCTGTCCACCAGTCTGGTAACCAGATAGTGGGCAGTTTCTGCGGAAAGAAAAAGGGGATCATCCCCTTTTAACGCTGGCTGCCTGGCTTTTAACTGCCACCAGTAAAGGGCAATTTCCCGCTGGATAAAACCAAAATAAGTATAGATTTCCAGATTACCCGCCTGAGGCAAAATCAATTGCTGTCGCCACCAGCTCACCCGCCGGGCGGAAGCCAGCAAAACCAGAATCCGCTCAGTGCGCATGCCTTCCTCCAGCCACTGGCGGTAAACCCGTAAACACTCTGCTGTCTTACCGGCGCCATAAGGTCCTGATAATAGCTCTTTCAACCTGTTCTCCCCTTTAATACAAACTTATGTTCTATACTATTCGTCCTTTAAACTGGAAATCCTGCCGGTTATGGAAAAATTTTTAGTCAAGGAAACGGCGAACCGCCTTGCCATTGAGATAATCGCATTTTTTTCCCTGCCAGGTATCCAGGGCCTCCAGTCTCTCTTCGATCATCTGCTTGATTTTCCACCAGCTGGTATTCCAGTTGCAGAAATACATTTCGCCCTGGGGCCCCTTGCCTACGAGGCGCTGGATTACCGTCTCCGGCCGCAAATATTCGAGGAAAGCCACAACCCGATCCACATACTCCGGCAAAGAGATCAGGTTTATTTCCCCTCGTTCAAAGCGGCGCCCCAGCTCTGTTCCTTTCACTATATAGAGGGAATGGAGTTTGACATAGTCGATCTCCAGCGCGGAGAGAATTTTGGCATTTTCAATGACATCCACCAGGTCATCTCCAGGCAGATTGAGAATAATGTGGGTGCAAACCTCAAATCCCCGCCGTTTGAGCCTCCAGACGGCATCGATGTACTCCGCCAGGGTATGACCCCGGTTAATCTCCCGCAGAGTGTGATAATTGACGGTTTGCAAGCCCAGTTCCACATTGATATTCAGCCCCTGCTCCTGCCACTGGCTCAGGACATCCAGATAGGCTTCATTGATACAGTCCGGGCGGGTGGATATAGAAAGGCCTACTATATCCGGCTGGGTGGCTGCAGCCTCCATGTAATTGCGAAACAGTTCCAATGGTAAATAGGTATTGGTAAAGGCCTGAAAATAGACGATAAACTTATGGGCATTAAAACGGCGGCGGAAAAATGCCTGGTTGGTTTTGATCTGATCTTCAACCGCCAGGGAACTGGGCAGGCATTCAAACCCCGCCCCGGCTTCATCGCAAAAAATACAGCCACCTCGCCCGACCGTACCATCCCGATTGGGACAGGTTCCTGGTAAGTTGACCGGCAGTTTGTATACTTTTTCTCCGAATTTGGCCTGTAGATGCCGGGAGTAATTGCGATAGCGTTCCATCCTGTTTACCTTCCTTGTCTCAGTTCTTGCTAATATTATAGCAGATAATCAGCCGTTCGCACGTCTATGACAGCTGTTGAACTGTTTTTTCTACCATTTAGCCGGATTTTTTCCGACAACAGCAGGAAGAAAAACAAGAAAGGAGAAATAGATATTCTATAGATATACAGATAGGGGGTAAGAAGGTATGGAACCAAAAGATTTAAGCAAAGAACAGGCCCTGGCGTTGCTGGAGGATTTCGCCAAGCGCTGGCTGGCCCATGATGGCCTCTGGTTCCTGGCCGTGGAAAAGCGCTACGGCCTGGAAAAGGCCATTGAACTGGATGAGGAGGCCTGGGCTACTTTTACGGTACTGGAGGCCAAACGGGTCAAGGAGTTTCTGGGACTGCCGGATAATGGCGGCCTGGAGGCCCTGAAAACCGCTTTGAAATTCCGGCTCTATGGTTTCCTCAATGAACAGGAGATTATCGAGGAGGGACCTAAGCGCATTGTCTATCGCATGAAAACCTGCCGGGTGCAGGCAGCCCGCAAGCGCAAAGGCCTGCCTGATTTCCCCTGCAAGCCGGTGGGAATCACCGAGTACAGCGGTTTTGCCAGAACCATCGACCCCAGAATCAAGACCCGCTGTATCGCCTGTCCTCCCGATGAACATCCGGAAGAATTTTATTGTGCCTGGGAATTTACACTGGAGGAGTAAGACAATCCCCCTGATAACGTACGTTATCAGGGGGATTTTTCAACGCACTATACCAGCTGCCGCAAAACCGGAGAATCTCCTCTCCACTTCTTTAGGTCTGTTCTGATGTATTAACACCATAAATGATTTGGGGGATTAAACCAGTGCATGCCAATAAAGCGGTCAGAACGATGAGATGCGGCAGCCAGTGCAGTGATACTGAGCTGGTATGTGTTGGAGGCAAAGATAGTGGGTTCTGGCAGGAGGGAGTGCAGTTGCAGTATTGGCCTTTGAAAAGACGAAAAATCCCCTTCAATACCATAATAAAAACACCTCTCCGTTTCCGAAGAGGTGTCTGTCCTTACTCGGCAGCAACAACTTCCTTGTTTTTGTAGAAACCGCATTCGGGGCAAACCCGATGGGGCATTTTCAGGGATTTGCACTGAGGGCAAACGGACATGCCAGGTCCGTCAATTTTCAACCACTGTGCTCTGCGATTGCGAGTGCGAGCCTTGGATTTCTTATTCTGTTGTACACCCATTGTCTACACCTCCTTCAAAAGCTTTTGCAGCACCGCCAAGCGGGGATCAATTTCCCCCCGGGGACACTGGCATTCACCTTCATTCAGGTTTTGGCCACACTTTGGACAAAGCCCCTTGCAACTTTCCTGGCAAAGACCGGAAATGGGCAAGTCCAGCACCATGGCGGCCTTAATTTCGGTATCAAGAAAAACTGCCTTGCCGGTAAAAATCGTGAATTTATCCCGATCTTCCTGCCCGGCCGGGCCCTCGGCAACTTCATGTAAGGGCAGGTATTCCACTTCCAGCGGTACTTCCAGAGGGAAGGTGTATGGTTCCAGGCAACGCCCGCACTGGCGCCTGATTTCCGTGCGGATTTCCCCTTTAACCTGGATAAGACGCCCTACTTTGGCCGCAGTCCCGCTGACAGAAACCGGCTTTACGAACTCCAGTTTTTCTTGTCCAAACTCCAGCGGCACCCATTGTTCCTCAAAAGCGAGAGCAATGGCCTGCCCTGGAGCCTTCAAAAGTTGGCTGACATCAATTTCCATCGGTTTTCACCTCAATAAATAGCCAACGTTAATTATACAGGCCAGAGGGGCCTTTGTCAATCAATTATTTTCCTGCCAGTACGGCCACTGTATCCCGGGCGATCATCAGCTCTTCATTGGTGGGTACAACCAGGACCTTGACCCGGGCAGAAGGCGCTGAGATATCGGCTTCCTGACCTCTCACCTGGTTCTTTTCGGCATCAATAGCAATCCCCAGGGCCTCCAGGTCACGACAAACCATTTCCCGAACCACCGAGGAGTTTTCCCCCAGCCCGGCGGTAAAGACAATAGCATCGACGCCATTGAGCACCGCCAGATAGGCACCGATATATTTCTTGACATCATAGCAGAAGATTTCCAGAGCCAGCCGGGCCCGTTCATGGCCCCGGGCAGCAGCTGCCTCCAGATCGCGGAAATCACTGCTCACCCCGGAAATGCCCAGTACCCCGGATTTCTTATTGAGAATACCGGTCACCTGCTCGGCAGTCAGGTTTTCCTTTTCCATGATATATGACACAATCGCCGGGTCGATATCTCCGCTGCGGGTACCCATGGTCAGGCCTTCCAGAGGAGTAAAGCCCATGGAGGTAGCCACTGATTTCCCCCCATCGATAGCAGTGATGGAAGCTCCATTGCCCAGGTGGCAGGTAATCAGTTTCAGCTGGTCTAAAGGCTTACCCAGCAACTGAGCGGCCCGCTGGGCCACATAACGGTGGGAAGTACCATGGAAGCCATAGCGGCGGATGCGATATTTTTCATAATACTCATAGGGCAAAGAGTAGATATAGGCTTTAGGTGGCATGGTCTGGTGAAAAGCCGTATCAAAGACGGCCACCTGGGGTACCCCGGGCAATAGGGCCTGACAGGCCTTAATCCCGATGATATTGGGTGGATTGTGAAGGGGAGCCAGTTCCACGCATTCCTCAATAGCTTTTAAAACCTCAGCATCTATGACAGTAGAGGCTGAAAACTTTTCCCCACCATGTACTACCCGGTGGCCTACGGCCTTGATTTCCCCCAATCCCCGTACCTGTTCCAGCACCAGACTGATAGCCGCCTGGTGGTCAGGGATATTCTGTTCAATTACAGTTTTATCCTCACCAACGCGGTGAGTCAAACAGCTGCCCTCCAGGCCGATCCGTTCTACCAGCCCTTTGGCCAGCACAGTTTCCTTTGCCATGTCAAATAACTGGTATTTCAAAGAAGAACTGCCGCAATTAATAACCAGTACATTCATTTAATGGTGCGCCTCCCTTGCTTGAGCCTGTACTGCAGTGATTGCTACAACATTGACGATATCATCCACACTGCAACCCCGGGAGAGGTCATTGACAGGAGCTGCCATACCCTGAAGTACGGGGCCAATAGCTTCTGCTCCCCCTAACCGCTGAGCCAGCTTGTACCCGATGTTGCCGGATTGCAGGTCCGGGAAAATCAGGACATTGACATGTCCGGCCACTTCACTGCCCGGGGCTTTGTATTGCCCTACTGCTGGTACCAGTGCAGCATCAGCCTGCAATTCCCCATCCACCTTTAAGTCAGGATAACGTTCCCGGGCAATATCCGTGGCCCGCTGCACCTTGGAAACCAGCTGGTGTTCCGCACTGCCTTTAGTAGAGAAGGAAAGCATGCCCACCCGGGGCTCAATACCGGCAAGATTGCGCGCAGTCTGGGCTGAAGCATAGGCGATTTCAGCCAGCTGCTCTGCCGTGGGGTCAGGATTAACAGCACAGTCGGCAAAAACCAGCACTCCGCCTTCACCATATTGTTCATTGGGTACAATCATGATAAAGGCCCCGGACACTACGGAAATACCGGGTGCAGTCTTGATAATCTGCAGGGCAGGACGCAACACATCTCCGGTGGTGCTCAGAGAGCCGGCCACCATGCCATCGGCATCTCCCATTTTTACCATCATGGCACCAAAATAAAGGGGATTGCGCAGCAAATGGTCAGCGGCATCACGGGTCAGGCCCTTCTCCTTGCGCAAATTCCAGAGGGCCTCCACATATTCCTCCCGGCGAGGGAATTTAAAGATATCCACGATTTCAGCTCCGGTCAGGTCTACCCCCAGCTCCCGACCATTGCCCAAAATCTCCTCCCTCTTCCCCAGTAAAACGGGATGGGCCAATCCTTCCCGCAAAATGATTTCCGTTGCCCGTAACACCCGTTCATCACTCGTTTCCGGTAGGACAATCTGTTGTTTCTTCTGTCGTGCCTTGTTCCAGATTTTTTCCATCAATTTTACTGCCATATGTATGCCCCCTTTGCTAGCCTACCAAAAAAATATTATACTACAAAGTAAGGAGATTTTGTAGCCGTAGCTTTTATTTTTAAGGAGGATATTATGCACGTCGTGGGGCTGATTACCGAATATAATCCCTTTCATAATGGCCATGCCTGGCATCTGCAGGAAGCCAAACGTTTATCCGCCGCTGATTTCGTCCTGTGTGTCATGTCCGGTTCTTTTGTGCAGCGAGGGGAACCGGCTGTACTGGATAAATGGACCCGGGCCCAGATGGCCATCGCTGCCGGTGCCGATGTGGTACTGGAATTACCGGTAGCCTTTGTACTGCGTTCTGCCGGTACTTTTGCCAGAGGGGCTGTCCAGGTTTTAGCTGCAACCGGGGTAATCACTCATCTTTGTTTCGGCTCGGAAAGCGGCCAGCTGCAGCCCTTACAGGAAGTGGCTGAGCTTCTGGATGAGGGCTGGTGGGAAAAGGATGTCGGAGAATTAATCCGTCAGGGCCACAGCTTTCCCAAAGCCCGCTATCTGGCTATGAAACAGCCGGAAGCCCTGGCTACTCCCAACAACATTCTGGGCGTGGAGTACCTGCGGGCCATCAAGAAAATGAATCTGGACTGGGAAGTATTTACCATACCCCGGCGTCAGGCCCATTACCATGATGAAGAACTGCCTGCTGCTACCGAAAGGGAAACCATTGCTTCTGCCACAGCTGTACGCAAAGCCTGGCAGGAAAAGGGAACAGCCCCCCTCGCGTATTTGCCCGTGCCTACCTGGCCTTACCTGCAAGAGGCTGTGGAGCAAGGCCGGGGTCCAGTATTCATGGACAGGCTCTGGCCTTTTCTCTGCTGGCAGCTGCGTCAGGATGGAGCAGAAAGCCGTTTGCTGGCTACCGTTGATGGAGAAAGGGCCCTGGTCAACCGGATCTTCAATGCCGTCACTGTAGCGGGCAGCTGGCAGGAACTGGTGCAACTGACCAAAACCAAAGCCTATACCTGGACCCGGATTCAAAGGGTATTATGCCAGTTTTTGCTGAATTTTACCCGGGAAGAGGCAAATAACTGGGATGAAACCGGCCCGGCCTACCTCAGGCTGCTGGCCTTTTCCCAGCGGGGGCGGCAATTGTTAAAGCAAATAAAAAAGGCCGGGAGCCTGCCCCTGGTTACTCGTACCACTCCCTGGCGTTACCACCGGCAAATGCGCCTGGATAGTCTGGCTACTGATTTGCACTCTCTCCTCTGGCCCCAGCCCTTGCCCCGTCCTGGTCTGGACTGGCGGCGCTGGCCCACCGGGCCAACAGGTTCCTGATGCCGGGCAGAGCCTGACGGGCTGTTTCTTCTCCCAAACGGATTAATTCTTCATAACAGTGAAAATCCCAGGAACCGATGTGTCCCAGTTGCGGTGTAATTAGCAAATCCGCTTCTTGTGGCAGGGTCTGACAAATCTGGCGCTCCAGAATCTCAATGCTCTGAATCGCCACTTCCCATAATTTCTCCGCCCGGTTATCAGCCAGGCCAAAGCGCACATCCACCCCGATAACCAGGTCTGCTCCCAGCTGACGAGCCATGCGAGCCGGCACCCGGGCGGTCAAGGCCCCATCCACCAGCCGACGCCCCTGCCAGTTTACCGGCTGGAAGACCACTGGTACAGCCGCTGAAGCCCGCAGAGCCAGGGCCAGTTCCCCCTCCTGAATAATGTACGGTTCCCCCTGATCCAAATCGGTTGCTACTACCGCCAGCGGTATCCGGGTCTGGGCAAAACTGCGCCCGCCGGTAAGCACTTTGAGAGCCTGATAAAAATTTTCCCCTTTATATAGCCCCAGCCCCCCCAATCC